>JACPWC010000111.1 GCA_016197225.1 Chloroflexota bacterium | reverse complement strand
TTAACAGCCTAAACTAAAAATAGACTTCATAATTGGAATCAGCGTGTTTGATTTGATAGAGTACACTATTTTAGAACATGAAATACTTAAGTTAAAATAAAAAAAATAAAAAATTTAGCCTACCGTAAGCTTACGTAAGCTTTTTTACCGTAATGTTTGAACCTTACGTAAGCTTACGTAATGTTACAAGCTGTCTGACGCCACTGTTTATACAGTGCAGAATTATAACATTTAGTAACTAAATGTTATAATTTATACTAATTCATACAAAGTTTATGAAATTTTATGAAAAAAAAACTTTAGAAATTAAAATTAAAAAAAATATCATAAAATTTTAATATGAATTCAGTGGCTCCAATTATTTAAATTTTATGAAATTTTAGTAATTCATATAAATTCATGTAAACTCAATATTCTGATTCTTCAATGTATCTCTCATGATTAATATGTTTGCATTTAGATTATTTTTATTTAAAAAATATAATACATAAATATACGTGAATATACATATATAATACACAATTTTACGTAAATTTACGTAAAATCGTGTACCAGGACCAGCACTGTATATGTTATTTGAATTAAATTTTATAAAGATTTTGTTGTGACGCCGAACATCGTTCGAATAATTTAGGAGAAATAAAGATGCATCCATTTTTAAAAGGAGTGGACTGGGAGCATATTAGAGATCGTCCGGCGCCATATTTGCCTACAATAAAATCAATCGATGACACTTCTAATTTTGACGAATTTCCAAATGAAGATCTTGATTTAGGTTTGATTTTTGCTATTAAATAAACTATTTTATTCTAATATTCCAAATAACCACAGTTTCTGTTTAAGAACATAACTATTATTACAAAAATATAAAAAATGTTATAAACATACTAATTTAATATTTTTTTTAATTTATAAAGATCCTCCAAGTATTGCTGATAATGATTTAAGAAAACAGGATTACGTGTTTGTCAATTATACATATAGAAGATTTTATAATTTGACTCAAAAATATCAAAAATAAAATAATAATTAGATAATATTTTCCGGTATTTATCAAAATATGTTCTATATTTTTATTCTTTCGTTTAATACTTTATTATTTGTATTTGATTTTAAAAAATTAACTAACCTCATTTTAAATAAAAATGGTAACACTATATTTTTTGTTTTGTTTTTTAATTATTTAATAAAATTATTCCTTGTATTTAATAATCAATAACTTTTTTTAATCAAATTTTTGAGAACGTTTAATAGATATTATTTATATTATAGTTTATGAACTAAAAAATAAAAAAATTAAAATTAAGGAAAAAATTCCCTAAAAAGTTAGGCGGAGCCTGAGCGAGTTGGGCGTGGAATATGGGCCGACGTTTCAGGGTGTGAAGAAGTTGTGGCGCGGTGAGGCCGCCGCCTGGGGCGAGATTCGACTCGCCCCGGAGGCCGGCGAGGCCTCGTCGTTCCATCTGCACCCGGCTTTGCTGGACGCCGCCTTTCACGTAGTGGGCGTGGCCTTGCCGCGTGTGGCAGAGGGCGAGGGCGACGTTTACCTGCCGGTTGGCATGGGACGCCTGACGGTTTATGCCTCCGGCCAGGCCGGCGCCTGGGCGCGGGTGACGGCCCAGCCGGGCCACGAGACGGTGACGAGCGACCTGGAACTGTTCGACGAGACGGGCCAGCTTGTGGCTGAATTACGAGGGCTGACACTCAAACGCGCCTCGCGGCAAGCCCTGCGAAGCGCGCTCGGCTCGCAGAAGAGTCTGGCCGATTGGTTCTACGAAACGGCGTGGCGGCCCAAAGCATTGAGCGAGCCAAAAGAAAATGCAAAAGGCAGTTGGCTGGTCTTTGCCGAGCGCGGCGGGCTGGGCGAGGCGCTGGCGGCTCAACTGAAGGAGCAGGGCGTAACGTGTGACGTGGTTCTGGCGGGTGAGTCATTCGCGGCGCTGGATGCCGGGCGCTGGCAGGTCAACCCCGCTCGCCCCGAAGACTTCGCGCAATTGAGGCGTGAGTGCGGCCCGCGAGACGGCGTTGTGTATTTGTGGAGCGCCGACACCGACGGCGACTCGCCTGAAGCCGTGGCTGTTTCCGTTTTGCACCTGGTGCAGGCAATGGCGAGCGGCGAGACCAAGCCCGGCCTGTGGCTGGTCACGCGCGGCGCGCAAACAGTGGCGGGCAAGGGCCACTCGTTAAATCAGTCGCCGGTGTGGGGTTTGGGCAAGACCATCGCTCTCGAATATCCCGACTTGCATTGCATACGCCTTGACTTGGACCCGGCGGGTGAAACCGATGAGGTCAAGTCGCTGTTGGCCGAAGTTGTGGCCGGGGATGGCGAGCCGCAAGTTGCAAGGCGCAATGGCGCGCGCCATGCCGCCCGGCTGGCCCGGACGAAAACAAAAGCGGCCCAACCGTTTGAGTTCGCCTTCACCTCGCGCGGCGTGCTGGACAACATTGTGCTTCGCCCGCTCACCCGCCGCCAGCCGGGGCCGGGCGAAGTGGAAATCCAGGTGCGGGCCTCGGGCCTCAACTTCCGTGATGTGTTGAACGTGCTGGGGATGTATCCGGGTGATCCTGGCATCCCCGGCACCGAGTGCGCCGGCGTGGTGGCGGCAGTGGGCGAAGGGGTGGCCGACTTAAAGGTGGGCGACAGTGTGGTGGGCGTTGCCACCGGCGCGTTCAGTTCCTATGCCATCGCCCGCGCCGCCCTGCTTGCGCCCAAGCCCGACACGATGAGCTTTGCCGAAGCGGCCACGATCCCGATTGCCTTCATGACTGCGCTCTACGGCCTCAAGCATCTGGCAAAGATGAAGCGCGGGGCGAAAGTGTTGATTCATGCGGCGGCGGGCGGTGTGGGGCTGGCGGCAGTGCAATTAGCCAAACAGGCCGGGGCGGAAATTTTCGGCACGGCGGGTTCCCCTGAGAAACGGGCCTTCCTCAAGTCGCTGGGCGTCCAACACATTATGAGTTCGCGCACGCTCGACTTCGCCGACGAGATCACGAAGATCACCGGCGGCCAGGGCGTTGATATTGTCCTCAATGCCCTCGCCGACGACTTCATCACCCGGAGCGTGTCGGTGCTGGCCGAAGACGGGTGCTTCCTTGAGATCGGCAAGCGCGGCATTTGGACTGAGGAGCAAATGAAGGCGGTGAAGCCGGGGGTGACGTACTTCCCTTACGATCTATCTTACGTTCTGACGAACGACGTGCCGCTGTGGCAATCCATGTTGCGCGAGTTGATAGCCGGCTTTGCCAGTGGGGCGCTTACCACCTTGCCGCTTCATGCCTTCCCCGCTCACGAAATCACCGACGCCTTCCGCTTCATGGCTCAGGCCAGGCACACCGGCAAGGTCGTCATCATTCATCACCCGACCGGCGACGTGGCGCATGAGAACGCGACCTATCTGATCACCGGCGGCCTGGGCGGCCTGGGCCTCAAAGTGGCGCAGTGGATGGTGGGGCAGGGCGCTCGTCACCTGGCATTGGTGGGCCGCAGTGGCGCGGCAGGCTCGTCCGGCGAGGCTGTGAGTGAGATGGAGAGAACCGGAGCGCAGGTCAAAGTATTCAAGGCCGACATCTCGCAGAAAGAGCAAGTGGCGAAGGTGCTGGCCGAGATCGCTCACACCATGCCGCCTCTGCAGGGCATTGTTCACGCCGCCGGCGTGCTGGACGATGGCATGCTGGCCCAACAAGACCGCGACCGTTTTGCCAGAGTGCTGGGGCCAAAGGTGAACGGGGCAACCGCCTTGCACGAATTGACTCACGGCTTGCCGTTGGATTTTTTTGTGCTGTTCTCGTCGGCGGCTTCCCTGTTGGGCGCGGCAGGCCAGGGCAACTACGCGGCGGCCAACGCTTTTATGGACGCTCTGGCGCATGCCCGCCAGGCCCAGGGCCTTCCGGCCCTCAGCCTGAACTGGGGCGCATGGTCAGAGGTGGGCATGGCTGCGGCCCAGAGTGAGCGTGAGCAACGCCGCTGGGCCAGCCAGGGCATGGGGCTGATCTCGCCCGATCAAGGCATGCAAGCTTTTGGCGAAGCTCTCCGGTTGAGTCTGGCGCAAGCCGGCATCCTGCCCATTCATTGGCCCAGGCTGACCAGGCAATTCAACGGCAACGTGCCACACCTCTACCAGGAACTTGCCGGTGAGTCCGCCTCTGCCGACTCGGGTGGGCGGGCCGTCTCCGGGCCGGATGTGATGAAGCAGTTGGAAGCCGCCGCGCCCGAAGAACGCTACGACTTGTTGCTTGTTCACGTTCAGGAACAGGTGGCCAGGGTGTTCGGACTCGATCCGGCCAAACCGTTGGATCGGCGGCAGGCCCTGGCCGAGATGGGCATGGACTCGTTGATGTCCGTCGAACTCAAGAACCGGCTTCAATCCAGCCTCGGGCGGTCTCTACCCACAACGCTGGCCTTTGACCATCCGACCATTGAAGCCCTGGCCGGTTATCTGGCAACCGAAGTGCTGGCTCTGGGCGGGACGCCGATGATGCCGGTAGTGGCTGGCAATGGCGACGGGCAGGCCGAAGTTGCGATCAGCGTGGACGAGCTTTCAGATGATGAGGTCAACTCAATGCTCAATGCAATGTTGGCGGATGGTGGAACCCAAATATGAGCGATGCTTCGCAATCAATTGCCGCGCTCTCGCCTCAAGAAAAGCGGGAGCTTCTAAAGCAACTTCTTCAGGAAAAGGCAAACAAAGCCAGGGCGGCCTCGCCGCTTTCCTACGGCCAACGGGCGCTGTGGTTCGTCTATCAACTCGCGCCGGAGAGCGCCGCCTACAATGTCTCCTTTGCAGTCCGCATCCGCTCAAAGGTGGACGTTCCGGCGCTGGGGCGCGCCTTCCAGGCGCTCGTCGCCCGCCATGCCTCGTTGCAGGCTGTCTATACCGTTCTCGACGACGAGACGGTTCAGGAGATTCACGGCCAGCGCGAGATTGCGCTTGAAGCGATTGACGTTTCAGGTTGTAGTAAAGACGAGTTGAGCGAGCAAGTAGTGGCCCATTATCGCCGTCCGTTTGATCTGGAGCAGGGGCCGGTGGTTCGTCTCAATCTTTTTGTGCGCTCAGAAACCGACCACGTTCTGCTCATGGCGGTGCATCACATCTCGGTTGACGGCTGGTCAATTGGGATTCTTCTCGATGAAGTTTACGCGTTTTACCTGGCTGAGTTGACGGGCGTGCCGCCTTCTCTGCCGCCGGTTGCCGTCCAGTACACCGACTTCGTCCGGTGGCAGGAGGAACTGCTGGCCGGGCCGGATGGCGAACGCTTGCGGAACTACTGGCTCCAGAAGCTCGCGGGTGAACTGCCCGTGCTGAACCTGCCGACCGACCGGCCACGCCCGACGGTGCAAACCTATCGAGGAACGAGTTGTGAGTTCAATCTGAATGAAGCGCTGGTTCAGCCCTTGAAAGCACTGGCAAAAGCTGAAAGAACAACGCTCTACACCGTCATTCTGGCGGCTTTCCACGCATTGCTCCATCGTTACACCGGCCAGAATGACATCGTGATAGGGTCGCCCACCGTTGGCCGGAGCCGGACGGAGTTTCAACGTGTCGTCGGTTACTTCGTCAATCCAGTGGCTTTGCGCGCCGATTTCACCGGCAACCCCACCTTCAGAGCCTTCCTGGGTCAGATGCGGCAAACCGTGTTGGAGGCGCTGGCGCATCAAGACTATCCGTTTCCGCTCCTCGTCGAGCAACTTCACGTCAAGCGCGACCCCAGCCGCTCGCCTGTCTTTGAAGTGATGTTCAACTTGCAGAAAGTAGCCCGGCTGGGCCTGGCCGCCGATCTCCTGACTCCCCATGGCAAGGAAACTTCAACGACGATCGGCGGGCTTGAGTTGTTGCCGTTTATCATGCATCAGGAAGAAGGCCAGTTTGACCTGGCCGTGGATACGGCGGAGACGGACACTGCCTTGTTGGGCGTGATCAAGTACAACACCGATTTGTTCGACGCGCCGACGATTGCCCGGCTGGCCGGCCACTTCCGAACGTTGCTGGAAGGAATCGCCGCCGATCCTGACCGGCCTCTCTCAGACTTGCCGCTGTTGGCTGAATCCGAACGGCATCAACTACTGGCGGCGTGGAACGATACCGCCGCCGATTACCTGAAAGACCTCTGTGTTCATCAGCTCTTTGAATCTCAGGTTGAGCGGACTCCCGACTCTGTCGCCGTCGTTTTTGAAGATCGGTCGTTGACGTACCGCGAGTTGAACGAGCGGGCGAATCAACTGGCCGGACACTTGAGCGGACTGGGCGTGAAGCCGGGGGTTTTAGTCGGTATCTGTGTCGAACGCTCTTTGGACATGATGATTGGTTTGCTCGGCGTTCTCAAAGCCGGGGGCGCGTACGTGCCGCTGGACCCGGCTTACCCCAAAGAGCGGCTGGCCTTCATGCTGGCCGACAGCCAGGCGTCGGTGCTGGTGACGCAACAAGCGTTGGTCGAAATCTTTGCCGATCATCAAGTGCAAGTGGTTTGCCTGGATGCCGATTGGCCCGCCATCGCCCAATCTCCAATAACCACGCGGAGCGTCCAATCTCTAATCTCTCCCGACCACCTGGCCTACGTCATCTACACCTCCGGCTCAACCGGCAAGCCCAAAGGCGTTCAAATTCGGCATCAGTCTCTTGCCAACTTTCTGCATTCAATGCGCCGCCAGCCGGGGCTGACACAAGACGACATCCTGCTTGCCGTCACCACCCTGTCGTTCGACATCGCCGGCCTGGAACTGTTCCTGCCGCTGATCACAGGCGCGCGGGTGGTTATCGTCAGTCGCGAGGCCGCCTCTGACGGCGCGCAGTTGCTTGAAACCCTGACCTCTTCGGGCGCGACAGTCATGCAGGCGACGCCCGTCACCTGGCGCTTGCTCCTGGATGCCGGCTGGCAGGATGGCAGCAGACTCAAGGCGTTGTGCGGCGGCGAGATTCTGCCACGCGACCTGGCTCAGAAATTGCTGGGGCAGGGCGTTGAGTTGTGGAATGTTTACGGCCCTACCGAAACCACCATCTGGTCTACGCTTTATCAGGTCAAAGAGGCAAACGGCCCCATTCCGGTTGGCCGCCCAATCGCCAACACCACCATTTACGTGCTGGATCAGAATCGCCAGCCGGTTCCTGTTGGCATATCCGGTGAGTTGTATATCGGCGGCGACGGCCTGGCCCAGGGTTACCTCAACCGCCCCGACTTGACCGCCGAACGATTTGTCTCACACCCCTTTAGCGACAGGCCGGGCGAGCGCCTCTACCGAACCGGAGACTTAGCTCGTTATCTCCCGGACGGCAACATTGAAATTCTTGGCCGCATTGATCATCAAGTCAAAGTGCGCGGCTTCCGCATCGAGTTGGGCGAGATCGAAGCCGTGCTGGCCGGGCACCCGGCGGTCAAAGAAAACGTCGTCGTCGTCCGCGAAGACGCGCCCGGCGACAAGCGGCTGGTGGCCTACGTGGTTCCCGCCTCGGAGCAAAAACCCGCCGCCCGCGAACTTCGCCGCTACCTGCGCGAGCAACTGCCCGATTACATGGTGCCTTCGGCGTTTGTGACTCTCACTGCCTTGCCCCTCACGCCCAACGGCAAAGTGGATCGCAAGGCTCTGCCTGCGCCGGAGCGGGAGCGGCCCGCCGCCTCAGTCGGCTCGACTCAAGTGCTCACCCCGACCGAGTCGCTTGTAGCCAAAGTCTGGCAGGAAGCGTTGAAAGTGGATCAAGTGAGCGTGTACGACAACTTCTTCGACCTGGGCGGGCACTCATTGCTGTCGGTTGAGGTGATGACCCGCTTGCAAAAGGAAACGGGAGTCAAATTGAATCTGGCTTATATCCGTTTGCAAACACTTGGGCAATTGGCGGCCATGTACGACGAGCACCGGCAGGCGTTGCCACAAACACAATAGGGGCCAGACAGTGCAAGCTAATCATTCAAGACGGCGTTTTTTCATTATTGCTCTGGCCGGCCTGGCCCTGGCAGTTCTGGGGGTCATTCGAGTTCGCCAGTGGTTGCTTACGCCTTTCGGCGGCGAAGCCGCGCCAACTCCCACGCCTGCCACGTTCACGGCGGCTTCCACCGCCGAACCCGTCGCCGGCTTTGGCGTCATGGGCGACAGCCTCTCCGACGAATATCGGGCCGACAACAATCGCGGCGAGCCGTACACGGCCACCACCCTCAACTGGATGGAGCAGTTAGTCCTGCGGCGCGGCTTGAATTTTGGCGAGTGGGGCGCGCGCGACGAACCGCGCCGCGCCGGCTACGAATACAACTGGGCGCGCGCCAGCGCCACAGCCCACAGCCTGATCGAGTCGGGCCAGCATTTGGGCCTGGCCCGGCAGGTGGCGAATGGCGAAGTCTCGCACGTTTTGATGTGGGTCGGCGCGAATGATTTCGCAATCTGGAACGGCACTTACAAGGAGATTTACGACGGCGCGCTGAGCGACGACGCTCTGCAGGCGAAGGTTGAGGGCATGATTGCCGACATCACCCTTGCCGTTGACACGGTGTTGGCCGCCGGGCCGGTGCGAATGGTCGTCGTCACCATTCCCGACATCAGTATAACCCCGGACACGATCCTCACCTTCCCCAATCAGGCCGGGCGGCAGCGCGCCGCCGGGGCAATTGCCGAAGTGAATGCCGCCGTCGTCGCCCTGGCTGACTCGCGAGATATTGTCGTCGTAGACGCAAACGGGGCGCTGGCCGTCCTGCAACCCCGGTTTGATAAACTTGGCAACATTCACATTGGCGGCGAGTTGATCAACTTTTTTGCCAAAGGCAATGAGCCGCACAACGGGCGGCTCGACGATGTCGTCGGCCACCCCGGCACTGCCCTGTCTGGCCTGCTAGCCAACATCGTTTTTGTCGAACCCTTCGACGCTCACTATGGCTTGAACATCACCCTTTTGAGTGACAACGAGATTTTAGAAGACGCCGGCTTGCGGCTCGCGCCCTGATTCATGGAGACAAAACCAATGACCTCTAACGCGCCTGAGCGCGACAGCGTACCCTTCTTTTTTGGCCCGCCCGGCAAAGCCCTCTTTGGCAACTACCACGAGTCTGCGCCCGGCCAGGATCGCGATTGCGGCATTCTCCTGTGCGCCCCCGCCGGCCAGGAATACATTCGCTCGCATCGCGCCTTCCGCCAGTTGGCCCTCCGGCTCTCAAGGGCCGGCTTCCCCGTTCTGCGTTTTGATTATTACGGTTGCGGCGACTCGAACGGCGACGATGATCAAGGCCACCTGACTCAATGGCTGGCGGATATTGCCGCCGCCGGCGCCGAACTCAAAAAACGATCCGGGGCCGACCGCCTCTGTTTAATAGGCCTTCGCCTCGGCGCGGCGCTGGCCCTGCTGGCCGCCGCCCGGCGCAACGACCTGGACGGCCTCGTCTTGTGGGAAGCGGCCATCAACGGGCGAACCTATGTTGACGAACTGGCCGTCCAGCATCGCGACACATTGTGGCGCTACTTCGCCCAGCCCGAGCAACACGCCAACGGCCACCGGCCTTCTGAATTGCTGGGTTTCCCGCTCACCGAAACCATATGGGCCGATCTGGAAAAGCTGGACTTGCTGACAGTGCGCCAGAAACCGGCCAGCCATGTTCTGCTGATCGAAAACAGTGAAGACCCGGCGGCTGAGCAACTCGGCCAACACCTGAGGGGCCTGGGCTGCCAGGTGAACTATCAACACATTCCCGGCCCCCGAATTTGGGCCGAAGACCCGGACAAAGCCCTGGTGCCGCAACAGGTTTTGCAGGCCATTGTGGCCTGGGCCAGCGAGGCCCTTCCATGATGAAAGAAACCGTCGTCACCTTGGGCAACTCGAAATCGCTGGTCGGCATCCTCACCGACCCGCTGCAAAAACGCGACGGCCTGCCCGCCGTCGTCATTCTCAACGCCGGGTTGATTCATCGAGTCGGCCCCAACCGCCTCTACGTCAAGCTGGCCCGCGCTCTGGCCGGGCTGGGCTTTGTCGTCCTTCGCTTCGATCTGTCCGGTATCGGCGACAGCAACCCGCGAAGCGATCATCTGACCTTCGACAAAAGCTCCATGGAAGAATCACAGGAAGCCATGAACTTTCTGACTCAAGCCAGAGGGGTGAAGCATTTCCTGTTCATGGGGCACTGCTCGGGGGCCATCAACTCTTATCGCATCGCCACCCTGGACTCGCGGGTGATCGGAGCGGCGCTGATTAATATCGAAGGTGTCGGCGAGGCCTGGAAGGAATTTGATCGCAAGCGCAAGCTGGCCCAGTATTATCAAAACTATTATGGCAAAGGCGCGCTGACCAGCCGCGAAAAATGGATCAAGCTCTTCACCGGCAAAGCCGACTATGGAAGCATCGCCCGCAACGTGTTCCAGAACATCATCTGGAACCGCGTCTCGGCGCTGGGCTTCCGCCTCAAGGGCCTGTTTGCGCGCCCGGCCCAGCCGGAGCAGGCCGCCCCTGAGGAGAACGCGGCGGCGGACATGCGCGCTCTGCTAAAGCGTGGCGCACGGTTGTTGTTCATCCATCCTGAAGGAAGCACCGGCCACGAATTTGTCCGCGCCACCCTTGGCCCGGTTTACGATGAGTTTCGCGCTTCGGATAATTTTAAAGTTGAGCTTATCCCGCAGTGCGATCATCTCTTTACTTTGCTGGCGAATCAACAACAGGTGCTGGGCGTCATTCAGAAATGGGCGCAACGGCAAATTGCGCCGGCCTGACCCGCCTCAACTCACTTCAAAATGCAAAGGACGCAAAGAGGCATTATCCCGCCCGGCTAAATTTGCTCATACCGGGCCGCGTTCAACACAAAGATCGTTGCCCGGTGACTGCCATCAGCAGGGGCCGGGCCGCAAGCCGACTTGAGGGTGCTGATCACGGCGTCCACTTTGTCGGCTTCAACGCCGATGATGAGGGTGGTGTTGCCTTGCCGGAAGAACGCGCCGGTGCTGGCTACACGGGTGGCCCGGAAGTTGGCGCCCACCAGCGCCTCAATCACAGCGCCGGCGTCACTGTCACGAATGATGGCAATAATCAATTTGAACATGTCGGCCTCTTTTTAACTTAGATTTCCTCGTACCGTTCCACATCGCACAGAAACACGGTCGCCCCGCCAACTTCCACTTCCACCGGAAAGGCGGAGGCCAGTTGGGCCACTTCGAGTTGAGCCGGAACGTAGGTGGTTCGCCGCTGGCAGGTGGCGCGCAGGGCGTCCATCACTTCGCCCAACTTGCCGGGCGGGATGGCGGCCCACAGCGCCGTGTTGCCCTGCCGCAAAAAACCGCCCGACGAGGCGATGCGCGACACATTTTTCAGGCTGATAGCTTTTAGTTGTTCGATGGCGGCTTCGGCGTCTTCGGATTGGACGATGGCGAGCATGGCTTGCATGGCGGCCTCACTTTCGTTTTGTTCGCCCGGGTTGCAGGCCCCAGACGCGGGTGACGGGGGTGACGAACAGAATGCCGGTGTTGGGTTCGGCCAGTTGGCCCAAAATAGTTTCGGTGGCGGCGACCAGACGATTGAGATCAAAGTCGTCGGCGATGACCGAGAAGATGGTGCGGTGGCGCTCCTCGGCGCTTTGCAAGAGGTCGGCTAACGAAGGGAAGAGCGGCAGGTCGTCGCGCGTTTCGCCGGGAAGCAGGTGGCCAAGACCACTGCTGTCGAGGATCGTCACGCCAGTAATACCGGCGTCTACCCAGGCGTTGAGCACGTCTGTTAATTTTGTCGGATCATGAATGATCAGCACGGCGAGTTGCGGCATTTCTCAAAACCTTTTCTTGAAAGGCAAAACGTAACAGGACAGGCGCAATCAAAGTGGTGAACAGAACCATCACCAGCACGACCGCGAAGACGTTGTTTTCAATGAAGCCGGTGCTGATGCCCACCCCGGCCACGATGAGGCCGACTTCGCCGCGTGAGACCATGCCTGCGCCCACTCGCCACGCCTCAGGCCAGGTCATGCCGCCCAGTTTCGCGCCCAGGCCGCTACCCAGCAGTTTGGAAACGACGGCGATGAGGCAGATGACGACAGCCAGGCCGAGGTCGGCGCTGGAGAGTTCGCGCAAGTCAGCGGCCAGGCCGATGCTGACCAGAAAGATGGGAACGAAGAACGAGTAAGCCAGGGTGTGGATGCTCTCGGCGATCTGTTTTCGCAGGTGACTGCGCCCCAAAGCCGCCCCGGCAATGAAAGCGCCGGTGATGGCCGCCACGCCGCCCATAACCTCTGAAGCCCAGGCGAAGATGAGGGCCATGACGATCACGGCGGTCGTTGCGCCTTCGCTCACCGGCAGGCGGTCGGCCCAGGCGGCGAGGCGCGGCAGTAGCCACTGGCCGACGAAAAATGCGGCGACGAGGAAGATCAGCATCCGGGCGATGATCCAGATGAGGCCGCCGGCGCCGCCCGTTCCGGTGTTGGCGATGAGGGCGACGAAGGCTGAGAGGGCGGCGATGGCTAAGACATCGTCCACGACTGCCGCGCCGAGCAGGGTGAGGCCTTCGCGCGAGCGCAGGCGGCCAAGCTCCATGAGCGTTTGGGCCGAGATGCTGACCGAGGTGGCGCTGAGGACGATGCCGATGAAGAAGCTGTGGGCCAGATCGTAGCCAAACGGAAGCGCGGCGGCGGCCCCGAGCAAAATGGGGACTATCACACCCAACGTTCCGGAAAACACGGCGGGCCGACCGGCTTTGAGGAAGTCGTCAATATGAATCTCCAGCCCGGCGGCGAACATGAGGAAGATCACGCCAATCTCGCCCAATTCACGCACGGTGTCCAGCGCATGCGCGTCGTGAAAATAGGGCAGGTCGAAGAGGTTGAGGAGTGACGGGCCGAGGAGGAGGCCGACGAGCAGTTCGCCCATGACGGCGGGCTGGCCAAGCCGGTTGGCAACGAAGCCGGCCAGTTTGGCGGCGGCGATGACGAGCGCCAGGCTTGCTAACAATGGGAGTGTGTTCTGCATCGTTGCGGCTATTATAGTCGAATGCAGTGGTAAAATCAGTCAAACCTTGCAAACTTTGACGGGCATAGATGACAGATATTTTATTGATCCGCCACGGCGAGAATGAGTACACGCGAAAAGGGAAGTTGGCCGGTTGGACGCCGGGCGTGCATTTGAATGAGACGGGCCGGGCGCAGGCCGAGGCGTTAGCCGAACGGTTGGCGAAAGCGCCTATCAAAGCCATTTACAGCAGCCCGCTGGAGCGGGCGCTGGAAACGGCTAGACCTTTGGCGAAGTCCTTGAAGCTGTCAATCCAAAAGTATGAAGGGATTGGCGAAGTGCGTTATGGCGATTGGACGGGCAAGAGTCTGAAGATGTTGGCCCGGACGAAACTGTGGAAGGTGGTTCAACGTCTGCCGTCGGCGATGGCGTTCCCTAACGGCGAGACTTTGCGCGAGGTGCAAGGGCGGGCGATGGCCGCTCTGGAGGGGATTGCCCGCAAACATCCAAAAGACCTGGTGGCTTTGTTTTCGCACGGCGACGTGATTAAGCTGGCGGTGGCGTACTATCTGGGGATGCCGCTGGATACGTTTCAGCGGATCATGATCAGCACCGGCTCGATCACCGCCATCCGCGTGCCGCCCGGCGGCGCGCCGATGATCCTGCGCGTGAACGAACAACCGACAATAGCGGGGAAGAAGTAAGATGGGCCAAGTGATCGATCTCAATCCGTTAAAACGACTCACCACCGGCGCGATGGGCAAGCCGGGCCAGCGTGTGTTCTACCTTCAGGGCCAGACCGAGTCGCGAACGGTGACGCTGATCTGCGAGAAACAGCAGGTGCAGTCGTTGGGCGTGGGTCTGGAGCAATTCGTTCAGGAGCTTCAGGTCAAGTTTCCGCATTTGCTCACACCCACCGGCAGTTACTTTGAAGCCGACATGGAATTGCTGGAGCCGCTGGAGCCGCTTTTCCGGGTGGGGCAGATCGGGCTGGGCTACGACGAAGACACCGACCACGTGGTTATTGTGGCTCAGGAGGCTCAAGCTGAAGAGGCCAACCCCGACGATGCGATCGTCGTCCGGTTCTGGGGCACGCGCTCGCAAATGATGGCCATGGCCCAGTGGGGCATGAGCGTGGCCGCCAAAGGCCGGCCTATTTGCGGCAACTGCCTTCAGCCTATGGACCCCGAAGGCCACTTCTGTCCGCGCCGGAATGGGCACAAATATTAGAGGCTGGAATTTGGAGGTTGGAAACGTCCGACCTTCAATCTCCACGTGAAGCGTCCAGTCTCCATGACGTCCCAACCCCTCACCGCCTCTCGCGTGCTCGAAGTGCTAAGCCGGGGCAAAATGGAAATGGAGGGCCTCCTGCCCTGGGGCTCCAATTACACTTTCCTCGTCTACATCTTATACGAAGATTTGCGCCTGCCCGCCGTTTACAAACCGGCGCGTGGTGAACGGCCTTTGTGGGATTTCCCCGACAGCACGCTTTACAAACGGGAGACCGCCGCTTATGTGGTGTGCAGTGCGCTGGGGTGGGACTTTGTGCCGCCTACGGTGTGCCGCGACGGCGTTGAGGGGCCGGGGTCGGTGCAATTTTACGTGGACATCGAACCCGAAGCTCACTACTTCAACCTGGCTGACGATCAGAAAGAACCGCTAAAGCGAATCGTGGCCTTCGACATCCTCGTGAACAACGCCGACCGCAAAGGCGGCCATGTCTTGCGCGACTCGAACGGCGTATTGTGGGCCATTGATCACGGCCTGTGCTTTCACGCCGAACCCAAACTTCGCACCGTGCTCTGGGACTTCGCCAGCCAATCCATTCCAGACGAGATCGTCGAATCGCTTCGCAAATTTCGAGCCTTGCTCAGCCCGCCCTCCGACCTGCTGGGCCTCTTGAGCCAGTTGCTAGACAACGATGAAATCGTGGCTCTGCGCCGCCGCGCCGACCGTTTGATTAAGCAAAAGTGTTACCCGGAGCCGGGGCCGGGCCGCAACTACCCCTGGCCGCCTCTTTGATTTTAGGTTGTTGATTTTGGATTGAAGGATGATCAAGGCTGTTATTTTTGATGTAGGGGGCGTGTTATTACGCACTGAAGATTTGAGCGGGCGGCGAAAGTGGGAGGCCCGGTTTGGCCTGAAGGATTGGGAACTGGCCAACGCCGTGTTCAACTGCCCCGCCGCCGAAGCCGCCACCGTTGGCCGGGCCACCGAGGCCGAAGTGTGGGAGTCGGTGCGCCAGCAGTTCAACCTCTCCCAGCCTGAACTCGTCGAACTACGAAAAGATTTTTGGAGCGGCGACCGCTTCGACGACTCTCTGCTCGACTGGGTGACGAGTTTGCGCGGGTGCTATCGCACCGGAATTTTGAGCAATGCCTGGGGTGGCGCGCGCAAGTTTCTCGCCGGCCACCCCAAAATTGTGGCCGCCTTCGAAGAACTGGTGATCTCAGCCGAAGAAGGAGTCATGAAACCTCAGGCCGAGATTTATGCCCGCGCCGTCCAACGCCTGAACGTTCTCCCCTCAGAAGCTGTGTTTGTAGACGATGTGCTGGTGAACATAGAAGCGGCGCAAAAGGCCGGGCTGTTCGGCGTTCACTTCAGGGCCGGAATGGATGTGCCGGGCGCCTTGAAGGAGTTTGGCGTGGCTTGAATATTGTCGCCTAAACGTCTATGTTGCGCCGCCTCAACGCGTGGGGTACAATCCTTTTGGTCGAACATCATGGACAGAGTCTCTCTCGCCTGTGACCACTACAACTTCGAAGAATGCCTGGAGTTAGCCAACGAGTACGGGTTGGGACTCGAAATCCAGACGTTTGCTTATCCCGACGCGCTCGACAATCACCCCGACTGGATTGACGTTTACAAAACGCGGCTGAAAGATTTCGACCGGCCCATTTCCATGCACGGCGCGTTCATGGATATGACCAGCGCCAGCCTCGACGCCAAGATCGTGGCCGTGACTCTGAGCCGCTACCGCCAGAATCTCGACATCGCCGCACAACTCAACGCCCACACCATCGTCTTCCACGCCAACTATCTCACCAACATGCGTAACCTGCCCTTCCGCCGCGCCTGGACGGATCGACAGGTGGCGTTTTGGGGCAAGCTGGCCGAAGAAGCGGGCCGGTTGGGCGTCCGCCTGGCGATGGAGAATATGTGGGAATACGACCCGGCCATCATTGGCGACGTTCTGCGGCAGGTGAACTCGCCGTGGCTGATCGCCTGCCTCGACGTGGGTCACGCCCACTTATTTTCCGACCTGCCCTTCAAGAACTGGCTGGCCGATCTTGGCGGCTTCGTTCAATATGCCCACCTCAACAACAACGGCGGGCGTGTGGACGAGCATCGCGGCTTCGACGACGGCGTGCTCGACTACCGGGCGCTTCTGCCGATGTTGCGCGCCCTGCCGAACCCGCCCAACTTCTCGCTGGAAATAGAAAGCGCCGCGGCGATGCGGCGCAGTTTGCCTTACCTGGATGTGAGAAAGCGGTCGGCGGTGGCAGTGGAGACCTAATCCATCTCCGCCTCTTCCGGGAAGTAGAACGACTCGCCCCGGCGCAGAAACGCGCCCAGCTTAAACCAGATCACCTTTTCATCCTCCAGCGCGTCGGGCCGCTTCAGCCCGAACTTCTCCAGTATTTTGTCGCGATGATAATCGAAAAAGGTTTTGAGGAGACTGCCCATCATTTCGGCGGCGTTGACTGCGCCGCGATATGAGAAGTAGCCCAGCGCCAGCGCCAGCACGCCGCTTCCGAACAACACGACCAGCGGCTGAGTCGCCGGGGCCACCGGCGCCCGGTTCAGGGCCACGATCACGCCCATCACCACCGCCTCGACGGCGGCCACATAGGCCAGAAGCGAGAGGTTGAGCAAGCCGTCCACCATGCCTTTGGCGCTGTCGAGTGGTTGGAGAGTCGCTTCGTCTAATTCGGCCCGCAAGCGCGGCCAGAACAGCACCGAGTCCATCCCGTAACGATCAAACGGATACTCTTCGGCCACAGCCAGCACATTGCCGAGCGCAGTGGGCGTCACCCGGCCCAGGTCGCTGGGCAGGCCGCGGGCGTTGTCTTTGGCTTCGATGCCCTCGTGCAGTTTTTGAATGGCGCGTTTGAGTTGACTCATCTGTTCGCGCATTTCTTTGGAGGTTTGCTTTTCGGGGGCGAAGGCGGGTTTACCTAAAGGCGGCGGGGAGGGTGGGGCCTCGGCCTCGGCTTTGGCCAGCTTTTTCTCCAGCCGGTAGAGACGCAGGTATTCCAACCGTTTGTCGAAGAGGCCGCCGTACAGTTCTTTGCTTTTAGTAGTGTTGCGAGCTTTGAGCGGAGCCAATAGCCAGTTGAGCGGCCAGACAAAGCCTTCGAAGAAGCGCGTGAGTTGGAAAGCGACGGCGTTGAGGCCGATGCCCATGAAGAACGGGACGAGGATAAAGTAGAGCAAGTCCACGCCGAGGAAGGAGATAAGCAGACCCACGAAGTAATCGCCAGCGGAGAGGCCGGAGCCGTCGAGTGAGGCATCCGGTTGAGCGTTCGGGTCCTGAAAACTACCGTCGGGCGAGGGTTCGGCGGGGGCAAACACCTCATTGGCGTTCTTGATGATGTCGGGGCCGGGCCGGTTGAGGGCGAACGGCCCGATGAGGTAAGAGTTGAAGAAGATGAAGGCCAGCGCCGGGAAAAAGTACCAGTAGAAGAAATTACGGTTGAGCGGGTTCTTGACCCAGCCGCTGACGGTGCTACCCACCTGATTGACGATGCTGCTGCTCAAGCCGAGGAATGCCATGGCCTGTCTCCTTCGCGAGAAGACCTGTCAGGTCTCAGCAAACTGTCTGCAATTTTCAAGCTCTGCGCAAGACCTGACAGGTCTTAATCTTATTCCCAATAAAGCCTATTATTCATCCAGCAAAAAGTCGCCAAGCTTGGAAAGGTCGGCGGTTTTGCCGGCGAGTTCGCCGAGTTTGCCGGAGGGCAGGTCGCCGCCGCCACGTTCTATTTTGCCAACAATATATTTGTATTTACCATTTTCCGTAATGACATACAGCTTACTAAAGTTGTCGGCTTTGTTCTTGGCCTCACCTGTGCTCATTGAATTAACATCAATTGTCTCTACTGGTTTGAGAGAGGTGATGGTTTCAATGGCCGTATCAGGAGGGATGTCGCCCGAAGCAATAATCTTGTTAAAGGCGGCGGCGCTGAAGGTGCCATCGGACTTGAGGACGACCAGCGGCCAATTGCTCTGACCGTTTCGCTGTTGCAAAGCGGCAACAGCTATAGACCAGGTAGCGGTGCCTTTGAGGGCAATATGATTGTAAGTAAGGTCTTGCTTTAACGAGTCAATGCGAATAGGCATAACGGTTTTCTCCTGAAGTTGGATGTAGCGGTGATAATAGCACCGTGTGTGCTATGAATGCAAGCGCTTGAGAAAGAGCCGGTGAACGTAATCGAGCGCCGTGGCGTCGGGGTGCTTGAAGTCGGAGGGGGCAAAACAGTGCAGGTGAGTGAGGCCGGAACGGGCGGCGCGGTCGCGGATGGCGGCGAGGAGGCCGGGAGTGAGAGGAGAGCGGGTGAACAAAAACACGTCGGCTAAACCGGGGAAGCGAGGCGACTCTTCGAGTATCAAAGCGGAGCGTTGGCCGTCGAGAGTCAGCCAATAACGCTCGAGTCGCAAGCCTCGCCATTCGGGAAAGTCGGGCGTGGAGTCCGGGCGGGTGCGCTCCCAGTCGTGGGCGGCGTTTTGGTAGCGGCCAAGCGCCAGGCCCCAGCCGCGCACCAGATCGTAGGGCACGTCTGGCAACGGCTCGGCGGTGTAGTTGAGATTGGCCGTCTGGGTCGAAAGTCGAAAGCGAGTATAGATGGCGGCCTGGCGCAGGCCGCGTTTGAAGTAGAAGTCGGGTGCTTCAGCGTGGGCAATGGTGAACGTTTCGCAGTTTTGCTCGTCGGCCAACTCGAATGCTTTTTGCATGAGGAGCGAGCCAAGCCCCTGACCTTGATGATTTCGGTGAACGTAGAGGACGGCGAGGTTGAGGTTGCGGCCAAACGGCGCAGGTTCATCGGCGAGAGTTAACTCGGCCTCGGCCAGGATGCGCCCGTTGAGTTCGGCCACAAAGGGGTAGCCGCCGGCGGCGACCAGCCGCTTCAGGTGGCCGGCGCACGTTTCGGCGTCCATCCAGGGGCCGCCGTTGAGCCAGCGCTGGAAGGGCGTGAGGTCATTGTAACGGGCGGGACGCTCCACGCCGTCCGCGTCCTGGGCCAGCCAGCGCTCGACGGTGGAGCAGTGAACGGCGCTGATGGCCGGGGCATCGGCGACGACTGCCGGGCGAATGATGATCTTCTTCACTTGATTATTTGCCGTGAGCGGTTATTATAATGAACTCAAAGGAGTAACACTATGGAAGAACAAACTGTTGTTGATACGGCTTCAACGGATCTGGATTTGCAGAACGCGATTGACGAGACGTTGTGGTCGCTCGACTCGGTGCGGGTGACCAAGCCGCTTCTCGAAGTGAAAGTGAGCGGCGGGCAGGCGCGGGTGAGCGGGGTGGTGGCGACGGGTGTGATCCAGGAACAAATAGAGGGAGCATTGTTTGACTTGCCCGGTGTGGCCGTTGACCTGATGAACGACGATGCGCTGGAGTATTCGGCGGCCTACGCGCTGGCGACGGACTCGCGCACCCGGCAGATCAAACCGGGCTACCGCCTTGCGGCTCATAACGGCCTTATTCAACTTATAAGCCGCTTCTCGCCCGAAGAACGCGCCGCCGCCGAAGAAGTCATTCGGGCAGTCAAGGGTGTGCGAGGGGTCAGGGTCAACGGCTGAAACGAATTGAATCCGTTGTCTATCTCCTCAGCGTGGCGATGAGGCGCGTCGGGAACTCCAGCAGGTTGAGGGCCTCCACCGGGCCGGGGACAAAAATGTCGGCGGCCTGAAGGGCCTCGACGGCCAGCCCTTCGTCGCCCAGCACGGCGACGCCGATGACGGCGGCCTTGAGCATGGCGGCGTCGTTCGCGCCGTTGCCCATCGCCACCACTTTCTCCGCGCCCAAACCGCGAACGTAGTCGGCTTTCTGCTCGGCCTCGTTCCCCGGTTTGAGGCGCGTTGCTTTTAATCCCAGCATCACGTCAATCGTATCCTGCTTGCCGTAAGTGTCGGCGGTGAGCAAGTGAATCGTCAGCCGGTCTTTGAGGGTGTTGAGCGGCCTGACCGCTTTGTCAATCAGTCGCCCGTCTTTGGCAATCGTGCCGTTCACGTCCAACACCAGATGTTCCAAACGAAGCGAGCCGCGTCCGGGGATGTCGAGATCGATCATGAAGTCTCCTGATGTTTGAACCGCGAAGGCGCGAAGGGCGCAAGGAAGTTAGGGAAATAAAGGAAATTAAGGAAAGTTCCTTGCGCTTTGCGTGTGATTAGAGTTGTCTTGATTCTATTCGCTCCTCTTGATTGTTGCAATGCTATAATCTTTCGAAGTTGGAAATGATGCCCTGGGGTTGCGCCGTCTAATCCGCTAATCACCTTTGCTCTTTCTTGACCCCGATTCTGCGGGGGAAGTTCCCCAGCACAGGAGGCCTTTGAATGTACGATAAAGCCAAACTCGCCAAGCTCCGCGAAGAAGTCGAACGATGGGAAGAAACGTCCCTGCAAAAGACGCTGGCCCGGTTTCCGGAGCGCCGGTCGCAGTTCATCACCACCTCGTCCGAGCCGATCAACCGACTCTACACGCCGCTCGACGTGGCCGATCTCGACTACTTGAGCGATCTCGGCCAGCCGGGCGAGTATCCGTTCACGCGCGGCATTCATCCGACTCTGCATCGCGGCAAGTTGTGGACGATGCGGATGTTTGCCGGGTTCGGTTCGGCAGAAGAAACGAACGCGCGCTTCAAGTACCTGCTCGATCAGGGGCAGACCGGCCTTTCGGTGGCGTTTGATTTGGCGACGCTCATGGGCTACGACACCGACGCGCCCGAAGCCCTGGGCGAGTTCGGCAAGTGCGGCGTGGCTGTCAGTTCGCTCAAAGACATGGAGATTTTGTTCGACGGCATCCCGCTCGACAAAGTGTCCACCAGCATGACCATCAACTCGCCGGCGGCCATCACCTGGGCCATGTACATCGCCGCCGCCGAAAAGCAAGGCGTCCGCCCCGATCAACTGCGCGGCACGATTCAGAACGACATCCTCAAAGAATACATCGCCCAAAAAGAATACATCTTCCCGCCCGAACCTTCGATGCGGCTGGTGGTGGACACGATTGAATTTGGGGCGCGGCACTTGCCACAGTGGAACACGATCAGCATCTCCGGCTATCACATCCGGGAGGCCGGTTCAACCGCCGCTCAGGAATTGGCCTTCACCCTGGCCGACGGCCTCGAATACGTTCGCTGGGGCATTCAACGCGGGCTAGCTGTGGACGAGTTCGCGCCGCGCCTGTCGTTCTTCTTCAACGCTCACAACGACTTCTTTGAAGAGATCGCCAAGTATCGCGCCGCTCGCCGAATCTGGGCGCGCGAACTACGTGAGACCTTTGGCGCTAAAGACCCGCGCTCGTGGCTGATGCGATTCCACACCCAGACGGCAGGCGTGAGTCTGACCGCCCAACAGCCGGAGAACAACATCGTGCGGGTAGCGATCCAGGCCCTGGCCGCCGTGCTTGGGGGAACCCAGAGCCTGCACACCAACTCGATGGACGAAGCGCTGGCCCTGCCCTCGGAGCACGCCGTCACCGTCGCCCTGCGCACCCAGCAGATCATCGCCGAAGAGTCCGGGGTGACCAATACTGTTGACCCGCTCGGCGGCTCATTTTTTATTGAAACGATGACGGACAAAATGGAAGCGCAGGCCCGCGCCTATTTCAAACGCATTGACGATCTCGGCGGGATGTTGCCGGCCATTGACAAAGGTTTCTTCCAGCGCGAAATCTCCGACGCCGCTTATCAATATCAGCGCGAGATTGACGACAAGACGCGCACCATCGTCGGCGTCAACGACTACGTCGAGAACAAGCCGGTTGCGATTCCGATTCTGGAGATGGACCCCAACGGCTACGACCGGCAGGTGAAGCGCCTGCAAGCATTGCGCCGCGAACGCGACAATGGCCGAGTGGGCCAGACTCTCGACCGACTGCGCCTGGCCTGCAACGGCACGGAAAACACCATGCCCTTCATCCTGGACGCCGTGCGGGCTTATGCGACGTTGAGCGAAATTGTGAATGTGATGCGGGAGTCGTTTGGGACTTACGAAGAGCCGACGTGGATGTAGTGACGAACGCCGCCCGGCAAGCTACACCAGCCGCTCCAACTCTTCCCAAATCGGCTGTAACACCCTCACCGCCCGCGCCAGCCGTTTCGACATGGCCTCCAGAACTTCGTCGTTGAACGGCTCGTAAGGCACAGTCTCGTACACCTTCGTCCAGCCTTTGTCCCATTGTTCGGCTTCCCACTGCGGGCCGAGCGTCGCCTTCACTTCAATCATGTGGCGCGAGAAGCCGCGAAGCAGGGCTTCGTTCTCGGCCCGGTCACGGCTCTCGAAGTGCAGGCCGATCTCAAGCAGGCCGCGCCGCTCGCCAAGATTCCAGACTTCGTAGTGCAATCGCGGATTGCGATAGTAAAGCTGGCACAGCCAACCGCGCGTGGCAACCTTGAAGCGGCTGAGTTCGGGCGGCAAGTGCTGGCGCGTGGCGGCGGGCAAGGCCAGCATGAATTGAGAAGAGGTCAGGCGGGGCACGAGTCCATTTTAGCAGTTATTGTGGAGCGATTTGGCAC
>JACPWC010000110.1 GCA_016197225.1 Chloroflexota bacterium | reverse complement strand
GGCCGCGTCGTCCATCTCAAAGCCCAACTCGCGGGCCGCCTCTTTTGCCAACTGCGCCAGTTTGGCCGTAGCCGGAGTCTTGGCCATCGGCGCAAAACCGAAGCGGCCCGTGATCGAAACTTGCGTGCCGGGCACCGTGGTTTGCGTCGGCCAGTTTGCCAACGCCTGTGTGATCGCTTCAGCCCCGGCTGAGTCAGTGGCTCGAACGTCAATTAGCGCCCAGGCTTCGTCTGGAATGACGTTCGATTTTGTGCCGCCGCCGATCACGTCCGGGTTGACCGTCACGCCTGGAACAAGGCCGTCGAGTTGACTCACGGCGATGATCTGATGGGCCAGTTCAAGGGCGGCGTTTGCCCCTTTTTCCGGCTCGACGCCGGCGTGGGCCGACTTGCCTTTCACCGTCAACTTGTACTCCGCCGAGCCTTTGCGGGCGCTCACAATGTCGCCGTTGGCCCGCGCCGACTCGAACACGATGGCGGCATCCATCTGTTGAGCTATGGAACTGTAGACGGCGCGCGAGACCGGCGAGCCAACTTCCTCTTCGCTATTGAAGACGAAAACGATCTCGGCAAAGTCGTTGAAGCCTGTCATCTGCAAAGCGCGCAAGGCGTACATGCCAACCAGCAGGCCGCCCTTCATGTCGCAGACGCCGGGGCCGAGAATCTTGTCCCCCTCGAAGCGCATGGGCCGCGCCGCCGCCGTGCCGTCCGGGTAAACCGTGTCGAGGTGGCCGATAAGCAAGAGGCGGCCCGCATTCGCGCCGTCGCTTGCGCCGCGCAAGCGCGCGATCCAGCAATCACCGTAATCCACCTGTGGTCTGCGTTCAACCTCCCAGCCCCATTCGCGGCATCGCGCGCCGATCCATTCGCCGACGTGATCTACTCCGGCCTTGTTGTGCGTGCCGCAGTCCACGTTGACGAGGGCGGCGAGGTCGGCGAGGAAGTTGGAGTAAGAAGAGTTGAGGAAGGGGAGAAGGGAAGTCATAGGAAATTTTGGAAAGAAGGAAATCGGAATGACAAATTCTGCGTTATCATACACCAACCACAGGAGGCCAACATGCCTGCCAAACCCAAATCAAAAACCCCAAATCCACGCACAGCGCGCGAAAAGCACGCGAAATCCCAAACTCCAAAGATGCTCAAGTTCAAGCCCGCGCCGGAGTGGATCAAGGAATTCTTCGCCGAGGCGCTCGGCGACTTTCCGATGGCCGAGCAACGGAAGATGTTCGGCTACCCATGCGCCTTCGTCAACGGGCAGATGTTCGTCGGCGTGTTCGCTGACCGGCTGATGATACGATTGCCTGAAGAAGAGCGGGCAAAGTTTTTGAAACTGCCGGGCGCAAAGCAGTTCGAGCCGATGCCGGGCCGGCCGATGCGCGAATATGTGGAGGTGCCGCAGGCGATTACCGAGTCGGCTGAATTGAAGAACTGGCTGAAGAAGAGCTTTGCTTACACCCAATCACTGCCGCCGAAGGTGAAGAAAAGCAAGAAATAAACAGGGCGATCACTTTACCAGTTGCAAGGGCCGAAAGATTCAGGCTCTTGCGCCTGTGAGGGGAACATCAGGAAGTGCAGTGATAAGCTCCCGTTTCGAGTAAAATTTTAGGGTTAAAGTTGAATTAGGTGAGTTATGCTGGGGTATATGATACCCCAGCTCCCCATAACCTCGACCCGAATAGATGACATTCCGTTATTGATCGGCATGCTGATTCAAATGGG
>JACPWC010000109.1 GCA_016197225.1 Chloroflexota bacterium | reverse complement strand
GGTCTCCAGCCAGGGCATCGACCAACCTTCCATACCAAGGGTTGGTCCTAAAGGTAGAGGGCCTGTCACCCATCATCCCGGCCAAAGGTGTTACCAATCTACCCGGTTTATACCCGGCCATCGCCTAACACCGGGTTGCCGGCTCCAGTCGCTACGCTCCTTCCGCCCAACCCTTGGTCTGTCACGCCGTTTGCCAAGAGCGGCAAACGCCGCGCCAGCCCGGCGGGTTCGGCAACCCGGGGACGTTAGGCGAAAAGGGCATAAAAGCTCAACTGCCCACCAAGTTGAAACAGCGAGGACTATTCGATGGACAGACAGTTTTTGGTGGATCGCGCGGAACTCACCCTTCGGTTCACTCATCCCACAGGGTCCCGGCGACTCTCGTTCCACCAGTATCAAGGAAGTCCCGCAGAGTGGCAACGAGTATGCCGGGACCAGTTGAGAGCCCTGCTGGCTATTTCGACAGTCGAACCCGGTGAGGTTACAGCAGTACGAACCCAAAGGGTAGATGGGGTAGAGATCCAAGCACTTATCATGCAGGTTGACGAAACTCTCTCCATCCCAGCCTACCTATTACAGCCAGCCAAGCCGGCTATGGTTGAGAAGGCAGTCATGGCTATCCATGGTCACGGAGAGGTAGGGCCGTGTATTGGACTGGATGACGATTACCATCACCAATTTGCCCTAGAACTAGCTCAGGCTGGCCACCGGGTACTCTGTCCAGAGTTACGTGGTTTTGGAGCCCTGCGTGATTTGGCGCATGGCAGCGCTGGACGGCGTTTGGACTACTGGACCTGGGAAGGTGGGCCGATGGCCTATTCGCTAGTCACAGATGGATTTCTATATGGTCAAACCCTTGTCGGCCAGACGGTTGAGGATTTACTCCGCTGGGAGTCATGGCTTCATCACGCCCAGGGGGTGGAGCAAGTGGCGGTTGCAGGCATTTCCTATGGAGGCGATCTGGCCCTCATGTATCCGGTTTTCAGCAACAGAATCACACGGATCTTCGCTAGTGGGACCTTGGGCTCCTTCGCGGCAATCTATTCGCGCTGCTACAATGCGCCGGCACATTGTGTTCCTGGTATTCTGGAGTGGATGGATCGGGCCGACATCGCTGGCCTCAACGCACCGAGGCCGTTGGCTATCCACTATGGGGAACTAGATACTCCTAGCGAAAAGAACTATTCTGCTTCGTACAATGAGACGGTAGGTCTTCGCCTAACACCGGGTTGCCGGCTTCGTTCGCTGCGCTCTCTTCGCCCAACCCTTGCCCGGTCACGGCATTTGCTGAGGAGCAAAAGCGCAAATGCCGCGCCCAGGCTGCGGGTTCGGCAACCCGGAGACGTTATGTGAAATGCGCTAAAGACGAGGTGCGATAGACGGTGTTGACTCCGATCCTATTGTTTGACCTGGGCGATACGCTGGTTCAGTACTATCAGCGTGAAGAATTTCCTCCCATTCTCCAAGAGGCTATCCAGCGAGCCAAAGGGGTAGCTCAACGAGCGGGCTTCAAGGCTCCATCCGAGTTGGAAATTGCTCGGCGAGTGAAAGAGGAGAGCCATGAAGCCCGTAACTACCGTGTTCGCCCTCTGGAGAAGAGACTCATCCGTATCTTCGGACTTCCGCCGAGGGATTTGTCTGAGGAGTTTTTACTAGATCTGTGCCGTGCTTTTCTCGGTCCCATCTTCTCTGTGGCCAAGATCTACTCAGATACTCTACCGACGCTGAATTCTTACCGTGCAGAAGGGTATCGAATAGGGATTTTGTCAAATTTACCTTGGGGAGCCCCTGCAAGCCTCTGGCAAGAGGAAGTAAACCGTCACGGTATATTGGAGTTGTGTGAGGTAGCTATCTTCTGTAGTCAAGTTGGGTGGAGGAAGCCGGCGCGTCCTATATTTCGCTCCGCGTTGGAGCAATTTTCCTGCCTTCCCCACGAATGTCTGTTCATTGGAGACAATCCACATTGGGATATCATGGGGGCGCGTCGTGCCGGGATGAGTGCGGTGCTCATAGATCGCCGGAAGAATACCAGTGATAGCATTGAATCTTTATGGAGTCTGAGTACTGTCGTGTCACAGTGGAAGAAAGCGCACTTCACATAACACCGGGTTGCCGGCTCCAGTCGCTTCGCTCCTTCCGCCCAACCCTTGGTCTGTCACGCCGTTTGCCAGGAGCGGCAAACGGTGCGCCAGCCCGGCGGGTTCGGCAACCCGGAGACGTTATGCGTAATGTGGCAAAAGCAAAGAAATGTCGGCTGCACCTTCGGTGCAGAGCCCCGAGACCTTCGGCGGGGTTGAGGTGGACAGGCCT
>JACPWC010000108.1 GCA_016197225.1 Chloroflexota bacterium | reverse complement strand
TCAAACTTGAACTGCTCAAAGGCGACACCCAACTCAACCATTTTGCCCTCAAAGCCAAGCTCTATTTGCAAGCCATTCAAGCCGCTTACGCCAAGTTGCGCGAACTCAACCCCGTCTGCTTGGCTGCGTAAGGTGAGTTACCTTATCAGGATAAATAAAGGAGCGCACACATGAAACAATCCACAACATCCTGGGTCCTAGTCGGCATCATCGTCGTTTTGGCGGTGGCGCTGGTGGGAACACTGTTATTTGTGAAGAACCAGCCGCCTCAAACTCGGGGGATAGCGCCGCTGGTGGAGATCGCGGCCCAGGAGCCGGACGCTTCCAAATGGGGCGTCAACTTCCCCAACCAGTATTCCACTTTACTGCTCACCAAAGACAATGCCGTTCGCACCACCTACGGCGGCTCCGACCAGTTTTCACACCTGGAGGACAACCCGCGCCTGGTGACGTTGTTCGCCGGTTATCCGTTCAGCAAGGATTACAACGAAGATCGCGGCCACCTGAATTCGCTCGCCGACGTGCGCGCCACTAAGCGTCTCAATGAAAAGACGCCCGGCACCTGCTACTCGTGCAAGAGTTCCGACAATCCCGGCCTGTGGAATCAAATGGGCATGGAAGCCTACGATGCCACCAAGTTCAGCGAACTCGGCCAGCACATCAACAACCCCATCGGTTGCGCCAACTGCCACGACTCGGCGACTATGAAACTGGTGGTGACCAACCCGGCGCTGGACGCCGCCCTTAAGGCTCAGGGCAAAGATTGGACGACCTTCACCCGCCAGGAAATGCGCACCGTCGTCTGCGCCAACTGCCATGTTGAATACTACTTCGCCGGCGACAAAAAATTCCTGACCTTCCCCTGGGTCAACGGCACCAACATTGACGAGATTGACGCCTACTACGACGCCAACGGCTTCAAGGACTGGGAATATCCCGACGCCGGCACGCCGATGATCAAGATGCAACATCCCGAGTACGAAATGTTCACTGCCAACAGCACCCACTACAACGCCGGGGTGGCCTGCGCCGACTGCCACATGCCCTACACCCGCGACGGCTCGGCTAAGTTCTCCACCCACGACGTGAAGAGTCCTCTGCTCAACGCCGAAACGGCTTGCGGCGCGTGCCACAGCGACGTGACTTACGTGACCAACCGCGTGGCCCAAATTCAAGAGCAGGTGGCCGACACGATGAGCAACACTGAAGACGCGCTGGTGGCCGCCATTGACGCCCTCAAGCTGGCCGCCGCCAACCCAAATGCTGATCAGACTTTGCTGGCTGAAGCCCGCACCTTGCACCGCAAGGCCCAACTCCGCTGGGACTTCGTGGCCGCCGAGAACAGCATGGGCTTCCACAACCCCGAAGAGGCTTTGCGCATTCTAGCCGCCGCCACCGACCTGGCCCGTCAGGCGCAACTCAAGGCGCTGATGGCAAACGGCGTTGTGGTCACTGGCAACTAAAACGCCAGCTTGCTTCCTCTCTCCTGCAAGAAGAGCACACCATCAGTGTGCTCTTCTTGTTTTAGGCCTCATCTCATCTTCGTCCCGCAGTTCCGACAAAACACATCGCCGGGTTGAAGGCGAGCGCCGCACTCGTGGCAGAAAGATGCCGGCGACTCGGACGGTGAAGCCGTCACGGTTGGAGACACTTCCTTCGGGCGCGGCGGGTGGCCTTTGAGCCGTCGCGGCCCCGCCGTCGAAGTTGTCGAAGGGGCGGCTGTTGTTCTTCTGGATCGCGCGAACCAGACCAACCCGCCCCCCACCAGCCCAACACCCACAATGCCGACAATCACCGCCGTAACCAGCGCCGGGCTGGCCGCCGGCGAAGAGGCGGGCGCGGTTGTGTCCGAGGCTGTATTGTCCGTGGCGGGCTGATTGCTAACTGTGAGCGCCGAACTAGTTTTGGTGTAAGTGAGATCGAAGGCAATGGCCTCGCCCGCCGGGACATTTTCGCGAACGGCAGTGAAGTAGTTGAGGCCGTCTGTGCCAACTGTGGATTGAGCCAGCGCCGGCGTGGCCGTGAGGTTGTTTGCCCCGGCAGGCTGTTGCACTTGCAGAACCAGGGTTTGGATGGAATAGGCGGCGACCCCGGCGAAGGTGTAGCGCCGCGTTGACGAACTCACGTCCAGGCTGGAGTCGTAGTATTCAAATTGAAAATTGGCGGCGGGCGCGGTGAAGCTGACAGTCATCACGTCGCCGGAAACGGCGGTGGTGTATTGCAGGTTAAGCAAGCGTTCCTGAGCATCACTGTAGGCCACGGCCACCGGCGGGCCGTACTGAGCTGGCACAGAAAAAGTGAGCGAGGCCGGGAGGCTCACTTCGGGCGCTAACACGCCGCGATAGATCACCAGCATTGAACTTCTGTCGTATTCAGGCCAGAAGGCGATCTGCAATTCGGTCAGCGCAATCGGCGTTTGCGCGCTCACCGGAAAAACGACGGAACAAAAAATAACACAAAGGACAGTCAAACTAAAGAATCGCTGGGTCATGGTTGCTCTCTTTTTGAGTAGGCGTCTCATCAGGAGCGTTTCCGCTCTTAGAGCCTATCCGAAAGACCCTTAGGGCTTCAGAAACCCTAAGGGTCTTTCCAGTTTTTCGGATAGGCGCTTAGCCGCATTTTACCCGATTGACTCGCAAATTCGTTTAGTGACGGTCTCGAACAGTTAGTTCAAGCCCGGCGGTAGTAGTTGACCAGCGCCGCGCCGATCAGCACGGCCATCATCACCAAAATGGCCAGACCGGCACCCAGGCTAATTGGGCCGTCGGCGGCGACCCCGCCCAAGCCATTATTGGCCGTCACATTCAGGCTAAGCAGATAAGCCGAAACGTTATCAATGTCGGTCTTGGTCAGCGGGCCGCCGTTGGCGTCGAGCCAGGCCGGCATGGGCGAGCCGTCAACCCCGTTTTCTACTGTTGTTCGAATGTAGGCCGCGGGGTTGATGCTGGGCCACTCCTTGGTTAGTTTGGCTCCGATCCGGCCTTGAGCATCTTCGCCGTGACACATTACGCAATTCTTGGCGAACACAACTTGTCCGGCCACCGGGTCGCCGGTGACGCCGGGCGCAGGCGTGAACGGCCTGGACACAAATGTCGGCGCGGGCGCAATGGGTTCAGAGCCGCCAGCCAGCCCGGCCACGTAAGCGGCCACATCGGCAATATCCTGGTCGCTCAACGGGCCGCCATTGGCCTGGCCCCAGGTTGGCATGCGCGTGCCACTCACTCCGTCGGCAATGGTTTGTTGCAGAAACGCATCCACCTGGATGCTGGGGAAATCCTGTGAGAGGTTGACGCCAATGCGGCCCTGGGCATCTGCGCCGTGGCAGACCGCGCAGTTTGCGGCGTAGATGGCGGCTCCGTGTTCAGGATCACCTTCCTGGGCCAGCGCCAGGCTAATCCCGACAAACACCAATCCGAAACTCACTCCGACCAGCACAGACATTTTTTTGAGCATGATGGCCTCCCTTAGGAATTCGAAACCGATTCCAAATTTCAGATTTTGTTAACCTGTAATTGTAGACTGTTGGCAAGCAACCTAAAGTGACGGACATCCCCTTAATAATCTGACAATGTTCACCGGATATTTGTGGCGGGGCAACTTAAACACAAAGGCCGCAGGCAGAAGCCCGCGGCCTTGAGTTTTTCTTGAACGGCGCTTACTTGAGTGTCATCAGGTAAGCAATGATGTCCGCCAATTCTTCTTTCGTCATTTGCGCGCCAAAGGTGGCGGGCATGATGCTTGGGTTGACAAACCCTTCGACAATGTAAGTGTTCGGCTGAACGACCGACTCGTGAATGTATTGCTCTGCCGAGTAGCCGTCTTTGCGGGTGGCGGCCGTGGTGGCAATGCCCGCCAGCGAGGGGCCAACCAGAGTCTGCCCTGCTTGCAGGGAGTGGCAGGCCGAGCACGGGAACTTGCCGTTCACCTTGCCGCCGAAGAGCAGTTCACCATTGGCGGCATCGCCCTCAGGCAATTCAACCTTGATGTCGGTGCCAACGGCGTCAATCGAAACTGTGGGCACCGCGGCCGCGGCGGCGATAGCGCCCTCTTTCCAGTTCATGACGAAGTCCACCAGGTTTTCGACCTGGTCGGGCCGCATCGGGCCGCCAAACTCCTGGCTCCAGGTGGGCATGCGTTGTGGGTAGTTGGCGAAAGAAGCCGAGGCGCGGGGCCGGCCACCGGCGATGGCGGCCCGCAGGTAGTCGGGCAACGAGCCGCTCCAGCCAATTTCCTTGAGGCGAGCCGGTGTGCCCTTTGTATCGTCCAGCAAATCGGCCGCGTTGAGGGCCGGAGCAATATTATCAATGCCTTGCCCCTGAACACCGTGACAGCCGATGCAGGCAGTTTGGAAAAGAGTCGCCCCGGCTTCTATGGAGCGCCCTTTGTAACCGGCGTCAAAATCAGCCATACGAGCCGGTTCGTTCACCATCACAAAGGCTGTAATCATCATGGTGAGCGCAATCAGAACCGAGCCAAGAATCACGCGTATGCTCATGGGTCATTCTCCGTAATTCGAGTCTTTATGCAGGTACACATCCTGCGAGAAAGTGCCGGGCGTTCCATCGCTCTTCGTCCAGTTAATGCGCAGAGTGATCTTCTTCAGGCCGGCCTGCCAGTCTTCGACGATCATCAGGCCTTCGGCGTCGGGCATAATCGGTTTGCCGGTGATGGCGTCTCGTTTCTGACGGGCAATCTCCAGTTCGTCTTCATATTCCCTGAGCAAAGCTTTCATTTCGGGATTGGGGGCCGACTGCCAATCTGCGGCGTTGTAGTCGTCTACAATTAGCTTCTCAAACGGCGTCTCGCGCAAAAGGCCGGGATGAGTTTGCGGCACAAGGGCGGCCACCACTTCCTGATCCGGCGAGGAGGACACGGCGTACCAGGGCGTGCCCATGAAGGTCGTCACCGAGAGGGCAACCAACGCCACCATGCACACCGACAGGCCGATGCGGCGGTCGGCGTAGCGGCGGCTGGGGCCGACTTCAATGTAACCCAGCACAAACAGCAGGCTGAAGATGATGCCCGGCGCGATCAGGCCCCAGAAGACTTTGTCGCCAAGCTTCAACATGCCCTGAACCCAGAGGAAGTACCACGGGGCAGTTGTGTGCAGAGGCGTCACTAGCGGGTCAGCGTGCGGCTCCAGCGACGCATGGAACCCGCCGAGCGTCACGGCAAACACGCAAACGAACGTCACCAGGGCCACGTAGAACAGTTCGCGGGTGATGATGTCCGGCATGAAGTAGGTGCGCTGATCCATCGGCACGCGCTTGGCGGTGTCTTCGCCCACCTTTTCGGCTTCGGGCGGCAGGGAGTGGCCGTGAATGACCACTTTGTAGTAGTGCACGCCGATGAAGACGAAGCCGATCAGCGGCAGGGCGAGAATGTGCAGTAAGTACCAGCGCAGTAAGCCATCGGCATTAAACTGCGGGCCGCCGCGAGCGATATTGTTGATCCACGTGCCTACAAACGAAGGATCGCCAAGCACCTGCTCGCCGAAAATGTTGAGCGGCCAGGGAGTGGGAACGGCTTCGACCATCGAAGCGCCAATCGTCACCGCCCACAGCGAGAGCTGGTCCCACGGCAAGAGATAGCCGGAGAACGAGAGGATCAGGGTGACCAGCAGGAGCACCACTCCGGTGAACCAGGTGAACTGGCGCGGCTTCTTGTAGTTGCCGGTGAGGACCGTTCGCAACATGTGGAGGGAGACGACGGCCACCATCATTTCTGCGCCGAACTTGTGCAAGTCGCGCATGAACAGGCCGAGCGGCACGTTGCTGAGGATGTTGAGCATGTTCTCGAAGGCCACCAGCGGCGAGGGGGTGTAAAAGATCATGAGGAAGATGCCGGTGAGGGTCTCGAAGACCATGAAGTACAGCGACAGCCAGCCGAGGCGGAACTCGGGGTAAAGCGGCGTCACCAGATTGTGGTAGTAGGTGGGCCGCATGTGGAACCAGAAACCGTCGGCGTGGGGTTTGACCCGGGGGTTGGGGCGGGGGGCCGGGTCGCCCCGGAGCACACCGCGAATATCGCCGATGCTCAACCCGGCAGTGAAGCGGGTGACGGCGTCATCCACTTTCGCCAACAGCGCCGGCTTCAGGCCTTTGGCCTTGATGTCATCTAAAATAGGAACGTGAAGTTTGAAGAGAGCCATGAACTTTTCCTCAACTCGGTTATTTGCCGCCGCCCGGCGCGGTGTTATCGGCGCCCACAATCTTCTTGCCAGTGTCAACCACAACTCTGGTAGTGCCGGCTGGCAGAACGATCGGCGCGCCGGCATTGGCGTCGTCGTTGGCATTGCCCACCGCTGTTTTCGCCAGGGTGTTGCCGTTGTCGTCCTGCGCTTCGAGCACAAACTTGTCCAGGTTGCGCCGGGCCGGGCCGTCCACCCGCACGCCGTCGGCCAGATATTTCGAGCCGTGGCACGGGCACTCAAAGCGGTTGTTGGTCGGCACCCACTTATAAAGACAACCCAGATGAACGCATACTTTGTAAATCGCCATCAAGCCCTGTTGCGCCGGGTAAACGTCAGGCCGTCGCGGGTCGCTCGCCGACTGTGGCCCCAGGTTGACCAGCCAGAATCGTCCTTCCGGGAAATCCTTAGGCCCGGTATCAACGCCCGGAATGGCAGTAACGTCCAGCGTGATCTTGCCGCCGAACTCGCCTTCCCGGAAGCGCGGCAGAGCAAACCAGATCAGCGCGCCAGCCGATTCGGCCATGAAAAGCGCCATGGATGCGCCCCACACGTAATACAAAAACTCGCGCCGGGTCATTGGGGTGGTAGTTGGGGCCTGAGGGGCCACAGCAGACATAGAAATTCAACCTCCTCTAACTTGATAGAGCAATATTTTCTGCTTGAACAGCAGGGTAAATTATGAAGCAATTAGTTGGGTGAAAGTGGCCTAAATAGTGTGCTAAATCTATCACAATCACTGGAGCGTGTCAATTGAAAATGAAAGTTGATAAGAGGTTATAATCGCCACATGCCCGACCCCGAACTTCCACCGCCGGTTTGGGTGGATACACCCTCTCGCCTTGCGACCCTGGCCGCCGACCTGAATGCTCAATCCATCATTGCCGTTGACACCGAATCCAATTCACTCCACGCCTATCGTGAACGTGTCTGCCTGATCCAATTCTCCACTATCGCCGCCGACTCCATCGTCGATCCGCTCGCCCTCCCCGATCTCTCACCGCTCGCGACGCCGCTCGCCAACCCGGCCATTGAAAAAGTCTTTCACGCCGCCGAATATGACCTCATCTGCCTGCGCCGCGATTTCGGCTGGAAGATCAACTCGATCTTCGACACCATGGTTGCCGCCCGCACTCTGGGCTGGCAACAATTAGGATTGGCCGCTCTGCTCGAAACTTACTTCGGCGCGCAAGTCAACAAGCGCCACCAGCGCGCCGACTGGGGCAAGCGGCCTCTGCCTCCCGACCAGTTATCCTACGCCCGCTTCGACACCCATTACCTCATCCCGCTCCGCGAAAAACTGGCCGCCGAGCTCAACACCAAAGCCTGCTGGGCCGAAGCCCGCGAAGAATTTGAGCGCCTGACGCATCTCAACGGCAACGCCGCCGCCGTCATCTTTGACCCCGAAAATTTTTGGCGCATTTCCGGCGCGCGCGACCTCAAGCCGCGCCAGGCCGCCATTCTCCGCGAGCTTTATATCTATCGTGAAGAGGCGGCCCGGCGCATCAACCGCCCGCCTTTCAAAGTGATGAGCGAGGCCACTTTGCTGGCGCTGACCGAGGCCGTTCCGCACACCCTCGACGATCTCAAAGTCATCCCCGGCATGACCGACGGACAAATCCGGCGGCACGGAACGCAACTACTGCGCGTCATCGCTCACGGGCGCAAAGCTCATCCGCAACACCCGCCGTCGGTTGAAAGGCAGGACAGCGACGTGCTTGAACGCTACGAAATTCTGCGGCGCTGGCGCAAACAACGGGCGCAGGAGCGCGGCGTCGAGTCCGATGTCATCATCCCGCGTGATGTCTTGTGGGAGATCGCCCTTCACCCGCCGCAAAGCTTTTCCGATCTTGAAAGCGTGGCCGGGTTTGGCCCGGTGCGACGAGCCAAGTATGGCGAAGAAATCATTAAGGCGTTGAAAGAGATGAAGTAAGACTCAGGAGAGACACATGGAAATCACCTTTCACGGCGCGGCCCAAACCGTCACCGGCAGCCAACATCTGGTTCAAGTGAACGGCGCAAAGCTCCTGCTCGACTGTGGCTTGTTTCAAGGCTCACGCCAGGAAACGTACTACCGCAACCAGCACTTCATGTACGATCCGCACTCGGTGCAAACGCTGGTTCTCTCGCACGCCCACACCGACCATGCCGGCAACATCCCCAACCTGGTGAAGAAAGGATTCAGCGGCCCCATCCTCACCACGCCCGCCTCGCGCAACCTCGCCAATTTCATGATTTTGGATTCGGCCCGCATCCAGGAAAACGACGCCGAGTTTGTCAACAAGCGCAAGCTCAAAAACGGCGAGCCGCCCATCGAGCCGCTTTACGGAACCGAGGACGCCGAAGCCGCCCTCAGGCTCTTCGAGGATCGCGATTACGCCAAACCCTTCGACGTCGCCCCCGGAGTGACGGCCCAATTCTACGAGGCCGGCCACATCCTCGGCTCGGCCATCACCGTTCTCGATATCAAAGAGGGCTTGCGTAAAATCCGCCTGGCGTTCTCCGGCGACCTGGGGCGCAAGAACATGCCCATTCTGCGCGACCCGACTCCGATTGCCGATGTTGATTATTTGATCATGGAAAGCACCTACGGCAATCGTCTCCATAAATCACCGGACGAGGCTCATACCCAGTTGCGGCGGGTGATGCGTGAAGCCGTCGAGCGCGGGGGCAAGGTCATCATCCCCTCGTTTGCCGTTGGCCGGGCGCAGGAGCTGATTTACAGTTTGCAACAACTCATACGCAACCGCGACATCCCGTCTATTCCGATCTATGTTGACAGCCCGCTGGCGGTGAACATCACCAAAGTGTTCGGCAAGCACAAGGAACTTTACGATACCGGCGCTTTGCGCGCTCTCAAAGAGGACGATGACGGCAACCTCTTCACGGCTCCCGGCCTGACTTACGTCGGCAGCGCCGACGAATCAAAAGCGTTGAATGATCGCAAAGACCCCATGGTCATCATCAGCGCCTCGGGCATGTGCGAAACCGGGCGCATTCTGCATCACTTGCGGAACAACATCGAGAACCCGCGCAACACCATCCTCATCGTCTCCTGGCAGGCACCCAACACCCTGGGTCGCCGCCTCGTCGAGAAAGAGCCGCGAGTCAAAATTTTTGGCGAGACGTTTAATTTGAAGGCGCAGGTGGAAGTGATCAACGGCTTCTCAGCCCACGCCGATCAGACTGGACTGCTGGAGTGGGCGCTGGCCCTCAAGGGCCGGCTCAAGAAGGTCTTCCTCGTCCACGGCGAGCCGGAACCAGCCAATGCCCTGGCCGAAAAGCTTCGCGAGGGCGGCATCCGCGACGTGCATTACCCTGGCCTGCACGAGTCAGTGGCCCTCTGAGACGAATGACGACGGACGACGAGCCTTCGTCTGTGGTCTTTCGTCCCTCGTCTTTTCTGCTATAATTTGCCCCCGGAGAGGTCGCATAGTCTGGTCTAGTGCGCTCGACTCGAAATCGAGTGAGCCTAAAGCTCCGTGGGTTCGAATCCCACCCTCTCCGCTGAAATAACAAAGTAGGCAGTAGGCGCTAAGCAGTAAGCAACGATAACCCGCTTCTGCATTCTGCCTACTGCCTACTGTTTTTTGCCCGCTGAACAACATGCCCGGCCCGCTCACCCTCATCGGCTCCGGCGAAACATCGGAGCGACTGCTCAACCTGCACCAGGCTCTGCTAGGCCGCCTCAAAAACGCCGAGCGCGGCCCCGAAACGCCGCCGCCGGAAATCCCTCGTCTCGTCTTCCTCGACACGCCCGCCGGTTTTCAACTGAACACTGCCGAACTGGCCGCGAGCTTCGCCTCCTACTTCAAGAAACATTTCGCGCTGGAAGTGAATGTGGCCGAGTACAAACACTCGTCCGCCGACTCCGGGCCGGCCGTCTCACAGTTGGAAGCGGCCAACTACATTTTGGCCGGGCCGGGAAGCCCGACCTACGCCATCAAACACTGGCGCAACTCGCCCGTTTATGCCAGGCTGGTTGAACGTTGGCAGGCCGGGGCGCAACTGGTGTTTGCCAGCGCCGTTACTATTGCCCTCAGCCGCTTTGCCCTGCCCGTCTACGAAATTTATAAAGCGGGCGATGATCTGCACTGGGCCGACGGCCTCGACCTGCTGGGCGGGCTTGGCTACGACCTTGCCATCCTGCCGCACTTCAACAACCAGGAAGGCCGCACCTTTGACACAACGTGTTGCTTTATTGGCCGCGCCCGCCTGCTGGCGCTGGAAAGGCTGTTGCCGCCGGCCACCGTCATCCTGGGCATTGACGAGAACACGGCCTGCACCTTTGACTTCGAGGCGCAAACCATGAGCGTAACCGGCGCCGGCAACGTCACCCTTCGCTACAACGGCCAGGAACGAATCTATCCAGACGGAGCGATGTTTGAGATGGAACGTTTGACTCCGGCCAGAGTGTTGACACCGCCACCCGAACCGGCGGCGACACCGTCGCCCGCGGCCCGGCCCGCCGCGCCCCGGCCATTGCACGTTCCGGCCAAAGTGCGCGAATGGGCTGAAGCGCGTGAACGACTGCGCGCCGAAAAGAATTTTGCCGAAAGCGATCGTCTGCGCGACCTGATTACGGCCATCGGTTATTCAATTAAAGACTCGCCGTCGGGAATCTTCTTCAGCCAGACTCAATACGCCAATTCGGCGTTCGTGCCCTCGCGCCTTACCCAGCCCGCGGCCTGCGACTGGTCGGTAACGTTGCTGGCTCACAACAATCAAAGCGAAGTCTTGCGCGCCGCCACCAGCGCCCTGCGCTGGAGCGTGGGCCACTCGGTTGAAGTGGTGATTGTAGACAACGGCTCGGACGATGGCGCCGCCGAAGCCATCGCCGATTTCGCCGCCGACGCGCCCGAAGGGCGCGTTCGCCTCGTTTTCCTGGCCACAACTCTTGGCGAAGGCGCGGGCCGCAACGCCGGTTTCCGGGCCAGCCAGGGGCGGCACCTCGTGATTCTGGGCAGTCACATGGAAATTACCGGCGATGTGTTCACGCCGCTGGCGGCGACCCTGGCCGATCCGACGATTGGGGCAACCGGCAGTAACGGGCTGGTGTCTGCCGACCTGTTCAACTTTGAATCCGCTCCCACCCCAGAGGCGGACGCCCTTGAGTTTTACCTGTTCGCCTTCAAGCGCGATCGCCTGAGCAAGGTTAGCCTGCTCGACGAGAAATTTGTCTTTTATCGCAATATTGATCTGGACTGGAGTTTCGCTTTCAAGGATAAGGGGTTTCGCCTGGTCACCACACCCGATCTGCCGCTTGCCGTCCACGAGCATCCGTATTTGCGAATGAACCCGGCCGAGCGCGACAAGCTGAGCAAAAAGAACTATCGCCGCTGTTTAGACAAGTGGCGGGAGAGGAAAGATTTGCTCCTCTCGTCAAACGTGAAACGACAAACGACATCTTGAGACTACACGGTTGATTTTGATTATTCACTTGTGGAGACGGCTATGACCGACCTTGAAACTTTCCGCGCTCAGAAAGATGATTTCTTCGCCACGCACCCGCAAAGCCCGTTGATGCCGGAGCAGAAGAAAAAATTTGAAGGCCTGAGCTACTTCTCCGAGAATCCGGCCCTGCGGCTCGAAGTGAACGTGGAAGCGTTCGCCAAGCGCGAGGCGATTGAAATGCAAACCACCGGCGGCGACGTTCAACGTTATCAAAAGTTTGGCAAATTCAAATTCGCAGTGGACGGCCAGGAAGCGGAGTTGACGATCTATACCAATCAGCACGGCTACTTTCTGCCTTTTGTGGACTCGCTGGCAAACAAGGAAACGTACGGCGCTGGCCGCTACCTTGAACCTGAGCCGCTTGGCAGCGGCAAGTTTTTGGTTGACTTTAACCTGGCTTACAACCCTTATTGCGCCTATTCTGATCGCTGGTCGTGCCCTTTGACTCCGTTCGAGAATCGAGTCAAAGTGCCGATCCGGGCCGGGGAGAAAGTCTTCAGCTCCCAGGAACATTAGCCGTTATCATTTCCTTCACAGAAGAAATTGGGGGCCTGGTTTTTGGGGCAGGGGTTCGTCATTCGTCATTAGTCCTCCGTCCTTTCTTTCGTTCACGTTGCCCCATTGCCACAACCCAGGCGCAGTGCTATCATGCGGCTAACATGAAATCCAGCACTCGTTTCTTTGCGTACTACTACTTTAGCGACAGCCCCCCTGCCGCTGTTTCCGCTTGAAGTAGAAGTCGCAAGACACAAATACGAAAGCGCGGAGCCAAGCGGCCCCGCGCTTTTTTTGTTTCTCGCCCAGACCCTTAGGGCGCTTCGCGAACCCTGAGGGTCTCGGGTAAAGGAGAAGTTATGCCAGTCCGAGGAATACGCGGCGCAACCGTCGCCGATGACAATACAAAAGAATCCATCCTCAGCGCCACCCGCGAACTGTTGCTGGCCCTCATCGCCGCCAACGACATCCAGCCCGATGACGTGGCCTCGGCCTGGTTCACCACCTCGCCCGACCTCACCGCCGACTACCCGGCCCTGGCCGCCCGCGCCCTGGGCTGGCACGACGTGGCTCTGCTCTGCGCCCACGAAATGGCCGTGCCGCACGGCTTGCCCAAATGCATCCGCATCCTGATCCATCTCAACACCGACAAACCGGCTCAAGCCATCAAACACATTTATCTCGGCCAGGCCGCCACGTTGCGGCCCGACCGGCCTCTGCCAGTAGAGGCAACGAAATAAGGAGGATTGGAGATTAGAGATTAGAGATTTTGCCAAGCGCCCAATCTCTAATCTCCAATTCTCTAATCTCTACCGCCATGATCATCGTCATGAAATCCAACTCAACCGACCGCCAACTCTCAGCCGTCGTCGAGCGCGTCCACGCCGCCGGGTATCGCACCAGCCTGATCAAAGGCGAAGAGACGACCATCATCGGCGTCATCGGCGACGACCGCCCGATTGACCGGACTCAATTTGAGCTTCTCGACGGCGTGGAGAAAACCTTGCCCGTGCTCAAACCCTTCAAGCTCGCCTCACGCGACATGCATCCCGCCGACACGCTGATTCCGCTCAACGGCCACCAAGTCGGCGCGCCCAAGATCGTGGTGATCGCCGGGCCGTGCTCGGTGGAAAGCCGGACTCAGATCATGGAAGCCGCCATTGCCGTCAAAGAGGCCGGGGCCACCGCCTTGCGCGGGGGCGCCTTCAAACCACGCACCTCCCCTTACAGTTTTCAGGGCATGGGTGAAGAAGGGCTAGAGTTGCTGGCCGAAGCCCGCGAGGCCACCGGCCTGCCCGTCGTCACCGAGGCCATGTCACCGGAGCAAGTTCCCCTTGTCGCCAAATATGCCGACGTGATTCAGATTGGCGCTCGCAATATGCAAAACTACGCCCTGCTCAACGCCGCCGGCGAAATCAACAAAACCGTTCTGCTCAAACGCGGTATGATGTCCACCATTGAAGAACTGCTCATGTCGGCTGAATATATTTTAGCGAAGGGCAATTCACAAGTGATGCTGTGCGAGCGCGGCATCCGCACTTTTGAGAAATACACCCGCAACACCACCGACATCAACGCCGTGCCGGTGCTCAAGCAAATGACTCACCTGCCCGTCATTCTTGACCCCAGCCACAGCACCGGCAAATGGGAGTACGTCACGGCCATTGCCCGCGCCGGAATCGCCGCCGGAGCCGACGGCCTCATCGTCGAAGTCCACCCCGATCCCACCCAGGCCCTGTCCGACGGCGCCCAAAGCCTCAAGCCCGAAAAGTTCGCGCAGTTGGTGGGCGAGTGCCGGAAGATTGCCGAGGCGATGGGGCGCTGTTGATACGCATACGCACTACGCAATATTTCGTATTGCGTATTTCGTAGGAGAGCAATCGTGATCATCGTCATGAAATCCCGTGCCAGCAAAGAGCAAGTCGCCGGCGTCGTCAAACGCATCGAAGCCCTGGGCTACCGCGCCCACCTCTCGCAGGGCGAAGAGACCACCATCATCGGCGTCATCGGCGACGACCGCCCGATTGACCGGACTCAATTTGAATTGCTCGACGGCGTCGAAAAGACCGTCCCCATCCTCAAACCGTTCAAACTTGCCTCGCGTGACATGCGCCCCGCCGACACGCTCATTCCCCTCAACAACCTGCAAGTGGGCGGCCCGCAGATTGTGATCATCGCCGGGCCATGTTCGGTGGAAAGTCGATCGCAAATTTTAGAGGCGGCTCACGCGGTGAAGGAGGCCGGGGCAACCGCCTTGCGCGGGGGAGCGTTCAAACCGCGCACCTCGCCCTACAGTTTTCAAGGCATGGGTGAAGAAGGGCTGGCGTTGCTGGCCGAGGCCCGCGAGGCCACCGGCTTGCCCGTCGTCACCGAGGCCATGTCGCCGGAACAAATCCTGCTGGTTGAAAAATACGCCGACGTGATTCAGATCGGCGCCCGCAACATGCAGAACTATAATTTGCTCAACGCCGCCGGCGAGGCGCGCAAGCCTGTCCTGCTCAAGCGCGGCATGATGTCCACCATCGAAGAACTGCTCATGTCTGCCGAGTACATTCTGGCCAAAGGCAACGCGCAAGTGATGTTGTGCGAGCGTGGCATCCGCACCTTTGAAAAATACACCCGCAACACTACCGACATCAACGCTGTTCCTGTTCTCAAGCAAATGACTCACTTGCCCGTCATCCTCGATCCGAGTCACGGCACGGGCAAATGGGAATACGTGTCGGCGGTGGCCAAAGCCGGCGTCGCCGCCGGGGCCGACGGCCTCATCGTCGAAGTCCATCCCAATCCCGCTGACGCCATGTCCGACGGCGCGCAAAGCCTCAAGCCTGAAAAGTTCGCCCAACTTGTGAAGGACGTGAAGCGGGTGGCCGAGGCGGTTGGTAGGAAGTGAACAGTGAACAGTAAGCTGTGAACATTGCTTACTGTTCACTGCTTACCGTTTACGATGACCGAACTGGGGTTTACGACTCTCGCGGACTCGCGAGTGACCATTGTTGGCCTGGGACTGATGGGCGGATCGCTGGCGCTGGCGTTGCGCGGGCAGTGCCGCGAGATCATCGGCGCGGAGGCCGACCCTGCCGCGCGAGCCTTTGCTCTGCAACATGGCTTTGTTCACCGCACCACCGACTTTGATTCTGCTCTTGCCGCCTCCGACCTCCTCATCCTTGCCACTCCCGTCCGCACCATCCTCTCCCAACTCGCTGGAATCTCCAATCTCCAACCTCCAACCTCTAATCTCCAACCTCCAATCTCTATTCTCGATCTCGGCTCCACCAAATCGCAAATCGTCGCCGCCATGCAAAAACTTCCGCCAAACTTCGATCCGATTGGCGGCCACCCGATGTGTGGCAAAGAGGTGAGCGGCATCGAACACGCTAACGCCGACCTCTATCACGGCAAAACGTTTATCCTCACGCCCCTCGAGCGCACGTCGCCGAATGCACTGGCGCTGGCTCGCGAACTGGTGACGACCATCAGCTCAATACCGCTGGTGCTGGATGCCGAGACTCACGACGCTTTCGCCGCCGCCATCAGCCATTTGCCATACGCCGTTTCAATTGCCCTCATGCAAACCGCGCTGGCAAGCGGCGGCGAAGCGCTGTGGCAAATGGCCGCCTCCGGGTTTCGCGACGCTACCCGCCTTGCCGCCAGCGATCTGACGATGATGACCGATATTCTCCTCACCAACCGTGTCGCCGTCTTAGACTCACTCGCCCGTTTTCGATCTGAACTCGACTCTCTTGCCGTTGCCATCGAGTCCGGCGATGCCGCCATTCTTCGCGCCGCCCTCGAGTCCGCTCAACGCCAGAGGAGTGAAATGTTCAAGTAGCAATTCACCGCGAAGACGCTAAGAGCGTAAAGCTTTACAAATAATTGCGTCCTTTGCGGTGAGATTTTCGTTAATGGATAGCCTGCCTGTTTCGCCAATTCGCCACCCTCTCCACGCCACCGTTCGCGTGCCCGGCTCCAAGAGCCTCACCAACCGCGCCCTGGCCATTGCCGCCCTCGCCGACGGAACGACGACTCTCGCCAACGCCCTCGAGTCCGACGACTCGCGCTACTTCATCGAGTCGCTCCAACGCCTCGGCTTCAACATAAGGGCAATTCATGAATCGCCGAGCGTAAGGGCAATTCATGAATCGTCCAGCGTAAGGGCAATTCATGAATTGCCCCTACCTTCGATAACCGTAAACGGCCTCGGTGGACATATCCCCGCCAACCGCGCCGACCTCTTCGTCGGCAACGCCGGAACCGCCGCCCGCTTTCTCACCGCGTTCGTCACGCTGGGTCATGGCGAGTTTGTGATTGACGGCAACGAACGAATGCGCCAGCGCCCCATCGGCGATTTGCTTGATGCGCTCACTCAATTAGGCGTGAATGTTGACAGCCCGACAGGTTGTCCGCCGGTTCGGGTTCAGGCTGGCGGCCTCCCAGGCGGGGTGGCGCGGGTGGCGGGCGACACCAGCAGTCAATTCCTCTCGGCCCTGCTCATGGTCGCCCCTTACGCCCAGTCGCCGGTCGAGCTGATCGTCACCGGCGACCTCAACTCCAAGCCTTACGTGGACATGACGATTGCAGTAATGGCCGACTTCGGGATAGCCGTCGAGCGCGTGGGCTACGAACGATTCCGCATTGCCCCTCAACGCTATCGCGCTCTTGGCGAGTATACGATTGAAAGCGACGCCTCCGCCGCCTCATACTTCTTCGCCGCGCCTGCGGTGTGCGGCGGATTTGTGCGAGTCGAAAACATTTCAACCGACTCCAGGCAGGGCGATATTGCTTTTCTCAATGTGCTGATTCAGATGGGATGCGCCGTCTCGGAAACTGATAACTGCTTACTGGTCACTGGCCCCATTGAACAATTGCAAGGCGTTGAGGTGGACATGCGCGACATCCCCGACACGGCCCAGACCCTGGCCGCCATTGCCCCCTTTGCCGACTCGCCCACCACCATTCGCGGCATCGCCTCGGCTCGTGTGAAGGAGACCGACCGTGTGGCCGCCATGTGCAACGAACTGCGCCGCCTCGGTGTGACGGTTGAAGAATATCCCGACGGCCTCAAGATTTACCCTTGCGCGAACATTCAACCGGCAAGCATTCAAACTTACGACGATCATCGGATGGCAATGGCCTTTGCCCTCGTCGGCCTTCGCGTCGAAGGAATCGCCATTGAGAATCCGGGCTGTGTGTCAAAGACGTTTCCGAATTATTTTGAGGTGTTGGAATCACTGAGATGAACCTCGCCCTCCTCGGCCACCCCCTCTCTCACTCCCTCTCTCCCGCCATGCACAACGCGGCGCTGGCTCACGTTGGCCTGCACGATTGGCGCTACGAAGCCATGCCGGTTGAACCGGCGCGGCTGGCTGAGGCCGTTGCCATCATTCGCGGCGATGAGTACGCGGGCGCAAACGTCACCGTGCCGTACAAAGAGGCCGTCATCCCTTTCCTCGACGGCTTGACCCTGGTGGCTGAGGCGATTGGGGCGGTGAATACGATTGTCAAACGGGTAGGGGCAATTCATGAATTGCCCCTACAAGAATCGCCTCTGCAACTGATCGGCCACAACACCGACGCCGCCGGCCTCCTTGCCGATTTGTATACCCTGGATGTCCATGTCTCAAACCGCCCGGTGCTCATTCTGGGCGCGGGCGGGGCAGCCCGGGCGGCAGTGGCGGCGCTGGCTCCCCTCGGTTGCGAGATTCGCCTGGCCGCCCGCCGCCGCGAACAAGCGCAACCTTTAATAACCAATAACCAATTACCAATTACTATTTACGACTTAACCATCAATGACCTCCAACGCGCCTCACGCAACGTCGCCCTCATCCTCAACTGCACGCCGCTCGGCATGTCGCCGAACGTGAACGCCTCGCCCTGGTTTGAGAGCGTGCCATTTCCGCCTGGCGCGTTCGTGTATGATCTCGTCTACAATCCCGCCGACACCCTGCTCACCCGGCAGGCCCGCGATGCCGGGCTTCGCGCAACCACCGGCCTCGGCATGTTGGTCGAGCAAGGCGCGCTGGCGTTTGAGCAGTGGACAGGGAAGCCTGCGCCACGACAGTTGATGCGGCAAGCCGCCGAACAAAAACTGCGTATTGCGTAATTCGTATTGCGTATCCCTTGTCGTTACGCACTATGCACTACGCAATACGTTTCGCCCATGCCCCTCCGTTTCCTCACCTCCGGCGAATCTCACGGCCCAACTCTCACCGCCATTCTTGAAGGAATGCCTGCCGGTCTGCCGCTTTCGCCCGACGACCTCAACCCCGATCTGGCTCGACGGCAGGGCCTCAGCGCCTCGGGCAAGCCGTATCCCGGCGCCAGCCCGCGCATGAAACTTGAGCGCGACACGGCCACGATCCTCAGCGGCGTGATGGCGGGCGCGACGATTGGCTCGCCTGTCGCGGTGCAGGTGCAAAATCTGGATCACGCCAAATGGAAGGGCAAGGCGGTTGAACCGATGACCATCCCGCGCCCCGGCCACGCCGACCTGACCGGCGCGATCAAATATGGCTACGACGATTTGCGAATGAGCCTTGAGCGCGCCTCGGCCCGCGAGACGACGGCGCGGGTCGCCGTCGGCGCGATGTGCCGCAAGCTGTTGTTGGCGTTTGGAATCAGGGTGGGGAGTTACGTAGTTGAGATTGGCGGCGTGGCGGCTGATCTCTCGGCGATGTCGCTTGAAGATCGAATCCGGCTTGCGCTTGAGTCCGAGATGGCTTGCCCCGATGAAGCCGCCTCTGAAAAGATGCGCCAGCGCGTGCAAGACATCATGCAAGCCAAAGACACTCTCGGCGGCGTGTTTGAAGTCGTCGCCCTCGGCGTGCCGCCCGGCCTCGGCTCGCACGTTCACTGGGATCGCCGCCTCAGTGGTCGCCTCGCGCAAGCCATGCTCAGCATCCACGCCATGAAAGGCGTTGAGATCGGCGAGGCGTTTGCGAATGCCAAGAAGCCGGGGACGCAGGTGCATGATGAAATCATTTTGGACGACAGACGACAGACAAAGGACGAAGGTTCGTCGTCCGTCGTCCGTCCGTCGTCGTTGGCGCGCCGCACCAATCGCGCTGGCGGACTCGAAGGCGGCATCACCACCGGCGAACCGATCCTCCTGCGGGTGGCGATGAAACCGATCTCCACCACCCTCAATCCGCTCATGTCGGTTGACCTTGCTTCCGGGGTGGAAGCCGCCACTGAATACGAGCGCAGTGACTTTTGCGCCGTGCCGCGCGCGGGCGTGATTGGCGAAGCGATGGCCTGCTTCGTGCTGGCCGAGGCCCTGCTCGAAAAACTTGGCGGCGATTCGCTGGCTGAGATGAAGCCACGCTTTGAGTCTCTGCGGCAGGCCCGGCTCGAAGATTTGCTCATGCTCGACGAGCCAACAGTATTCTGGCCGTAAAAGTAGTTCCTTCCTCACTCTTTTTTGACCAATCACACCCTCGTTTCATTTATATTGGGCGGGCACTCAAAATGAAACGCCTGCCCTTCCTTTGCGCCGCCATTATTTCTGCGCTGGTGATCAGCCTCATCCCAGCCTCCACTCAACTCAAAGCCGCCCCGATCCTCCCGGCAGGTTTTGTCACCGAGACGGTTGTGGCCGGCCTCACCGGCCCCACCACCGTCACCTGGGCGCCCGATGGCCGCATGTTCATCGGCCAGAAAGATGGCCGGGTGCGCGTCTTCCAAAACGGCGCTCTCCTGTCAACCGACTTTATCAACATCTCCAATCAAGTTAACAATTACTGGGATCGCGGCCTGCTCGGCATCGCCGTTCATCCCGACTTTCCAAACACGCCTTACGTTTATCTTCTGTTCACCTACGATCCACCCGGCCTGCCCGACAACGGCAGCGGGGCGCGGGTGAGCCACCTGCTTCGCGTCAGCGCCGACCCCAACAACACCAACGTGGCTCTGCCCGGTAGTGAAGTGGTGTTGCTGGGCGCGAACAGCACTCTTGCCAACATCGGCGACCCATCCAGCCACAGCGGCCCGCCTTCATGCGACAACAATGGTGTGCCTATTCAAGATTGCCTGGCCGCCGACAGCCCCACTCACACCATCGGCACTGTCGCCTTCGGCGTTGATGGCTCGCTGTTCGTGAGCAACGGCGACGGCTCACATTACAGCTACGTGGACTCGCGCGCGCTGCGTTCGCAAAACCCCGACAGCCTGGCCGGAAAAATTCTGCGTATCAATCCCATCACCGGCCAGGGTTACGCCGACAACCCTTTTTACAACGGCGACCCAAACAGCAACCGCTCCAAAGTTTACAGCCTCGGCTTGCGCAACCCGTTCCGCATGACGATTCACCCAACCAGCAACGAGCCTTATGTTGGCGACGTGGGCTGGAACACCTGGGAGGAAATTAACGCGGGGCGGGCCAAGAACTTTGGCTGGCCGTGTTACGAAGGCCGCGACACCAACAGCCTCCAACAGGGCAGTTACGCTTCACTTGCTGAATGTCAGGCGTTGTACGCCCAAGGCCTGAACGTCGTTCAGAAGCCGGCCTATGCCTACAACCACAGCGAGAACCAGGGCGGCAGTTCGGTGCAAGCCGGAAGTTTCTACGACGGCGCGGTTTACCCGGCTGAGTATCAGGGCGCGCTCTTCCTCTCCGATTACAACGGCGACTGGATTCGCTACCTGACCTTTGATCCCAACACCGGCCAGGCCACTGTCCACAACTTTGGCACAGACGTTTCGCCGACGGGCGGCATCGTGCAACTCACCGCCGGGCCGGACAAGAATCTGTATTACGTGGCCTACAACGGCCCCACGCCCGACACTAGCGAAGTGCGCCGCATTCGCTACACTGCCGGCAGCAACACCCCGCCCGCCGCCGATGCCGTGGCCTCACCCGACGCCGGACAAGCGCCTCTCGTTGTCAATTTCTCCAGCGCCGGAACCTACGACCCGGACGCGCAAACGCTCACCTATGATTGGGATTTTGGCGACGGCGGCAACTCAACGGCTCCGAACCCGACTCACACTTACATCGCCAACGGCAACTACACCGTCACCCTCACCGTCACCGACTCCGCCGGGGCAACCGGCGTTGACACCGTCCTGGTCACGGTGGGCAACACCCGGCCTGCCGCAACCATCCTCTTTCCGGCGGCTGGCGCAACCTACAACGCCAACGACACCATCAACTTCAGCGGGAGCGGGGCCGACCCGGAAGACGGCAGTCTCGGCGGGGCCGGCTTGCGCTGGGACGTTCTGTTGCACCACAACCAGCACGTTCACTTTGATTATGCGCCCGGCCTCAGCGGCAACTCAGGTAGTTTCGTTGCGCCCGATCACGGCGACAACTCGTGGATGGAGTTGTGCCTCACCGCCACCGACAGCGCCGGGTTGACCGACCAGAAGTGCGCCGGCCTTTTGCCAAACACCGTCGTCTTCACCTTTGACACGGCGCCTTCCGGCTTGTTGTTATCTTACGAAGGCGTGACCTCTCTGACGCCCTTCAACGCCAACGCCGTCGTCAACTCTCACCAGGACATCATCGCCGCCATGACTCAAGGCTGTTACCCCTTCGGCTCATGGTCAGACGGCGGCGCGGCCAGCCACCAGATCGTCGTTGGCAACTCGCCGCAAACATTCCTCGCCGCCTACGTCACCTCTCTGCCTGCCCAGTGGCAAACTTCAGACGTGGGCAGTGTCGCCGCGCCCGGCAGTGCCTGCTACAACAACGACCTTTACACCCTCACCGGCTCTGGCGCCGACATCTGGAAATCGGCAGATGGATTCCGCTACGTCTATCAGCCGTTGAATGGCGATGGCGAGATCACGACCCGGGTGGTGAGCGTCGGTTCCACGCACGCCTGGGCGAAGGCGGGAGTGATGATCCGCGAGACCTTGCTGGCCGGTTCGCCGAACGCAATGGTGGCCGTCACTCGAAGCAATGGCGTTGCTTTTCAACGACGGGCTACTACCGACGGAACATCCGTCACCACAGCGGGGGCCGTTGTGGCCGCGCCGTACTGGGTTCGCCTCACCCGAAGCGGAAACACCTTCAACGCCTATCAATCGCCCGACGGCGTCAACTGGACTCTGGTGGGCACCGACACGATCAGCATGGCGACGAACGTTTACGTTGGCCTGGCCCTCACCAGCCATAATGACGGCGTCGTCAACACCTCCACTTTCAACAACGTCAGCATCAACACCATCCTGCCGCCCACGCCCACACTGACCGCCACGTTTACGGCGACGCCGACCGCTACCGCGACGTTCACGGCAACTGCGACGGCAACCAGGACGGCCAACCCAACACGTACGCCGTCGAACACACCGACCGCAACTTTCACCGCCACTCACACACCCACTGCCACTTCGACGCCGACGGCCTTGCAAGCCCCGGCCATCAACTTCCCCGCCAGCGGCAGTAACGCCTCAGCGGCCCGGCCCGTGTTCGACTGGGCGAATGTGAACGGCGCGACTTCTTACACATTTCAAATTTCTGCGGACGCCGCTTTCACCAACCTGCTGGTCAGTTTCAACATCTCGCCCTCGGCTTATGCGCCTTCCTCGGATTTGCCTCGCAACACGTTGTTGTACTGGCGGGTGCGGGCCAACAACTCGAAGGGGCTGGGGCCGTGGTCGAGAACCCGCCACTTTTACAGCGCCAACCCGCCCGGCGTTCCGGCCCTGCTCTCGCCGGCCAGCGGCGCAACGCTATCGTCACCGGTGCTCGACTGGAGCGACTCGACTCCGGCGGCGACTTACTACGAAGTTCAAATCGCAACCGACTCGGGTTTCCTCAATCTTCTGGGTCGAGGCCGGGGCGGGCGGGTTGAGGTTTCCATTTATACGCCTCAAACACCTCTGACCGCAGGCGCTTACTTCTGGCGCGTTCGGGCGGTGACTGTTGCCTCGTCTGGTTTGCAATTCAGCGGCTGGTCGGTCGGGCGCAGTTTTCGCGTGCCGTAGCTCTCCGCCAAACCGCCTATAATGTAGCCTGTGAATATCATCCTCTACGGCCCGCCCGGCGCCGGCAAGAGCACCGTTGGCAAAGAACTGGCGGCGCGGCTCGATCGCTATTTTGTTGACAGCGACCAGTTGATTGAGAAGCGGGCCGGGAGAAACATCCCCCAAATTTTTTTGCAGTTGGGCGAGGCTGAATTTCGCCGCCTCGAGTCGGCGGTGTGCGCCGAACTGGCCGCGCGGACGAACATGATCATCGCCGTCGGCGGCGGCGCTCTGCTCAACCCGAACAACCGCGCCGCGCTTGAGCGCAGTGGCCCGGTGATCTGCCTGCGGGCCGAGCCGAACGAACTGCTGGTGCGAACCGCCAGCACCACCCGCCCTTTGCTGAACGGCGACAACCCGGCGGAACAACTGGCCGCCCTGCTCAAGTCGCGCCGCCTGCTGTACGACTCCTTCCCGACGCAGTACGACACGACCGGCAAGAGCGTGGCCCAGGCCGCCGAGGACATCGTGGCGCTGATCGCGCCGCAGACGCTTCAAGTCAACGCCCCTGGCCTGGAACACAAAATTCTGCTCGGCTATGGTCTGCTCGAATCGCTCCCGGCCATTCTCGAAGAACACGGCCTCACCGGCCCGACCCTCCTCGTCACCGACGAAAACATTGCCCGCCACCTGCCAATAACCACGCGAAGCGGCCAATTACCTTTTACCACTTTGCCCGCCGGCGAACAACACAAAACCCTCGACACGGTTCGCCAACTCTATGACTCGTTTTTGGAGGGCGGCCTCGACCGGAGTGGAACCGTCGTGGCCGTGGGCGGCGGGGTGCTTGGCGACATGGCCGGATTCGCCGCCGCCACCTTCATGCGCGGCCTGCGCTGGGTGAACGCGCCGACGACTTTGCTGGCGATGGTGGACGCCAGCCTCGGCGGCAAAACCGGAGTCGATCTGCCGCAAGGCAAGAATCTGGTCGGGGCCTTTCATCCGCCGTCGCTCGTCATCACTGATCCACTGGCTCTCAACACTTTACCCGAAGCCGAACGCATCTCCGGCCTGGCCGAAGTGATCAAGCACGGAATCATCGGCGACCCGGCGCTGTTTGAATCGCTTGAGGCCTCAACCGCTTTTGGCAATCTTGCTCAACTCCGGCGAGCGATTGAGGTAAAGGTTCGAGTCGTGGAAGCCGACCCGTTTGAGAAGGGCGAGCGGGCCAAACTGAATCTGGGCCACACCATCGGCCACGGAGTGGAGTCGGCGTCGGGCTACCGGCTGAGGCACGGCGAGGCGGTCGCCATCGGGCTGGCGGCTGAAACTTGGATCGCGGAGCAGATGGGGCTGGCCGAGCGCGGACTGGCCGAGCGAGTCGCCAACACCCTCAAACACGCCGGTCTGCCGACTCGCGCTCCCGGCCTTGATCCGGCCTCGACCCGGGCCGCGATGAGCAACGACAAGAAGAAGGCGGGCGGGGCGCTCAAGTTTGCTTTACCCAAACGCCTGGGCGAGGTTGCCTTTGGCGTTGAGGTGGACGAGGCCCTGTTGCTGGAGGCGTTGAAGGCGGCGACGAAGGAGTGAGGCCAAACGAAGCAATGAACAGCCGGGCGCTTGTCGAGCGTCCGGTTTTGCTTTAAGAGTGCCCGTCAAAGTTTTGGTTGGCTAACAACACTAGCAGGTAGGAAGCGAGCGCGACCAATCGGCGAACGCCGCCAAGGATGATTCGGTGCCGGGCGATAAGGCACTCGTTCAACGGGTTCGTCAGTGACGGTGATCGG
>JACPWC010000107.1 GCA_016197225.1 Chloroflexota bacterium | reverse complement strand
CGCCGCGTCGCCATCAAGGTCATGCACGGCGGACCGTTCACCGGCTCTTCTGGCCGCGCCCGCTTCGAGCGCGAGGTCCAGATCCTGGGCTTCGAGTTGGGTATCGCCGTTCCTCAGCCAGCCATCATATTCACGCCAGGCAGAGATCATCGTCCAGCCGGCCAGGTTGAATGGAATGGCGCCGTCGGCGGCCACCCACTCGCCGTTGTACTTGCGGGCAAAGTGCAAATGCGTGCCGTTGGAAAAGCCGCCCTCACAGGACGGGTGGCCGACACGATCACCTTTGCGTAAAAACGTGCCAGAGGAAACGCGATCCGTCGCGCCGATGTGCATGTAGAAAAGCGTCCAGCCGGTTTGCTCGAAGCCGTCGCCGTCCAAATCCTGAAGAACCGCGCCCTCGCCGGAACGCGCGATGAGGCCGTCGGCGGCGGCCACCACCCACTGTTCGGCGATCTGGCAGCCTTCAGTGTCGGGCGCAAAGTCGAGAGCGGCCCAGGCCGAGCCGGAGTCCCAGCCGCCGTGCGGCCCGCCGGTGAAGTACCATACCTCTTGTTTTTCAAACGGCCAGTCGAGGGCGGGCTGAGCCAGGCCGGTTGGCATGAGCGGCTCGAAAGCGTAAGCAAACGGATTGCCGAAGAGAGTCGAGTAAGTGAGATCGAAGCCGCCGGGTTGAACCTGCCGCATCCAGTCGCCGCCGGCGAAGTGGTTGGTAAAAAAGTATTGCAGGGCGACGGTGCCAGCATTGACGCTTGGCGCGACGGCCAGAGTTCCGCCGTCGTTGAAGGGAAGCGCGGCCAGTTTGTTCTCACGCCAGCCATAGTAACCGGCGTTGAGTTCGTCTGCCGCCCAACTAAGTTGGCGCAAGAGTCCTTCCTTGCCCGGCTCAAAGTGGCCGAACGGATAGATGAGCGTATCCTCTGGCGGGAACTTGATGGTGACCCAGCCCGACATATGCTCCAGCAGGGCCAGCAACAAGCGCGGGTTCACCGAATAGCGTTCGGCCACCACTTGCACGGTCTGCGCGCCGGTTCGAGTCACGCCGTCGCGATCTGTTTCGACGTAACTCGCCAGATAACCGCCAAACCTGTTCACGACGGCTTCAACGTCGAATCCGATGACCGACGGCGAGTACACAAGTTCCGAGTCCGGGATGATCTTATAGTCGGGCGCAGGCGCAAGCGAGGCCGCAGGGATGGTAAGCTGTTGGCCGACCGAGAGCACGTCGCTCTGTAAATTGTTGGCTGTCATGATCTCAGCCACCGTCACACTATAACGCTCGGCGATGGAGCCAAGCGTGTCGCCGGGTTGGACGATGTAGCCTTGAGGGCTGTCACTCCGGGGTGAGGGCCGCGTAGCGTCGGGCGTGGGTGTGCCCACGACTTCTTTCGTCGGGTAAACCTGGCCGCTGACGATGGGCGAGTTGGGCGTGCTGGTATGCGGTGTGACGGGCAAGGCCTCGCCGCCGCCTACTACCGTGACGTGACTCACCGGCCCGCCGCCCGGATCAGATTGGGGCGCGGTGCGCGAGCAGGCCAGGGCGGCCAGCAGAAGCAGAGCAAGAGTCAACAGGGGTCGAGAGACGGGCATGTTCTTCTGGTGTGCGCTTCATTTTACGCGGGGTATCAAAAAAAGTATAATCGTCTCATGTCCCACCATATTCTCATTGCCGATGACGAAGTCATGATACGCCGCCTGCTCACTTTGATTCTGGAAAGCGACGGCTACCGGGTCACTGCCGTTGTTGACGGGACGCAAATGATTCCGGCAATGGAAGCCGACAAGCCCGACCTGGTGATTTCCGACATCATGATGCCGATCATGGACGGCCTGGCCGTGCTGGAAGAGTTGAAAGAGAAACCGCACCTGGCCGATGTGCCGGTCATCATCGTCACCGCCGCCGGTTCGCCGGCCTATGTTGAAGAGGCGCTGGCCCTCGGCGCGGCCCGGTGTATCTTCAAGCCTTTCGCCAAAGCAGAGATACTGGACGTGGTTCACCAGTTTTTGCCGCCAACAACTCCTGCTTTATAAGGGCGAAGCACACTTCGCGGGGCAAATACCCTAATGAATTCATAACATCGCCTGCGACTGCTTCGCCCCTACAGTTGGGTTACGAATGCCAAATGGTATAATCCCGCTCACCCGCCGACTGGTTTCTGTCGGCGGCTTTTGTGTCCACTCGATGAAGTTCCGCCTTCCCTTTTTACTTTTCACTGTTTACTGCTTACTGGCCACTGCTTGCCAGCGCGATCCACAAGTCACTATTTCCACCAACACCCCGCGTCCCCCGGCGGTGTCGGTCGCTACCATCACGCCCGTTCCGACCGACACGCTCACAACCACGCCGTCACTGACGCCGACGAACACGGACACGCCCACCTCAACGCCGGTCACACCCACCGACACACCCACGCCAACACCGACTCTGACGCCCACCCAAACGTTCACGCCATCGCTCACGCCCACGCCAACGTTCACCCGAACGCCCTACCCCACCAGGAATCCCAGAGCCACCAACACGCCAATGCCAACCTTAGCCCCGCTCAACGCTTTGCCCGAGTCCCATTTGTGGCTGGCGCGGCCCATTGACGAAGATCATATCAACTACGTCGAAGTTAATTATCGTTACGGCACAACCCAGCAGGGCAAGTACGCGCCGCATCACGGCGTCGAGTTCTACAACCCGCAGGGCACGCCCATCCTCGCCGCCGCCGAGGGCATCGTCGTCTTCGCCGGGCCGGACGTGATTCAAGCGCCGATCAGCCCCCTGCCCAACTTCTACGGCAATGCCGTCGTCGTCGAACTGGCGCAAGCCCTCAACGATCAACCCGTCTTCAACCTTTACGGCCACCTGTCGGTCGTCTCGGTGAAGCCGGGGCAATTTGTGCGCGTCGGCGAGGCGCTGGGGCAAGTGGGCGGCACGGGCGCGGCCAACGGCGGCCCGCACCTGCATTTTGAAGTGCGCGTGGGGTACAATGATTACAATTCCACTCGCAACCCCGAACTGTGGCTCAAGCCGTTCCCCAAGTGGGGCGTGCTGGCCGGGCGTGTGGTAGACAAGCAAGGCAATCTCATTCCGCTGGCTTCCGTCACCCTTCGCTCGGAGCAAATCGAAAGCGATGCGCCCGTGAACCGCTTCCTCACCACCTATGCCGCCGAGACGGTCAACTCCGATCCGGCCTATGGCGAAAATTTCGTCGTCGGCGATCTGCCGCCCGGCACCTATACGGTGTCGGTGAACACGACCAGGACTTACAAGCAGACGATTGTGATCAAACCTGATGAAGTGGCCTGGGTTGAATTTCGTGAGGTAAACCCGCCGCCCACGTGGACGCCGACTCCAACAGGGACGCTTTACACTGCCACGCCCACGTCTACGGCAACGCCAAAACCATGAGTTCTTCAGAAGTTAGAAGTCAGAAGCCAGAAGTCAGAAGCCGGGGCACGCTTCACATCCCGCGCTTTACTGCTTACTGCCTACTGCTCACTGCCTACTGTCTATTGCTCACCGCCTGCGCCACTGCCGCCGCCTACTCCGGCGCACAGCCGCTGGCTGTGGCCCAACTGCCGACGAATACTTTCACCGCAACCGCTACCGACACGCTGACTCCTACGCCGACTGAAACGCTTACCGGCACTCCGACTGAAACGCCAACTGCGACCTTCACTTTAACTGCTACCGCATCTCTCACTCCCACCGCCACCCCATCCGGCCCAAGCCTGACCTTCACATCCTCGGCCACCCCGGCCCCGACTCAACGGCCCAGCCGCACGTTCACCCCGAGTCAAACATCATCGGCCACCCGCACTTCCTCGCCAACGCCGAGTCTCACCTTCACCCCAAGCCAGACGTTCACGCCGTCGGCTACGCTTACTCGCCCGGCCAGCAACACACCCGACTCGCGAATCGTGGTGCGAGCCACATACACGCCCTACCCGCCTGCTGTCTTCCCAACCGGCGACGCCAGCAAGCTCAAGAAGCCGCCGGCGAGCGTGACCAATGAGCCGCATCTGATTTTCGACCGACCGGTTCCCAACATCGCGCCCTCGTCGCAATACCGCTTTGGCATGACTTACGACGGCAGGCTTGCGCCGCATCACGGCCTAGATATGGCCCCGGTGCAGGGCGCGGCGGTGGGCGCGGCTGGCCCCGGCACGGTGTTCTTTGCCGGGCCTGATGATGTGGAGGTGTTTGGCACGAAAGAAAATTTCTACGGCAACGTGGTGGTGATTCAGATGAATGAGCCGTGGGAGGGCCACGCCATTTTCACCCTCTACGGCCATCTCGACAGTGTGGCCGTCACTGTCGGGCAACAGGTGAACACGAATGACCTGGTCGGCGTCGTCGGCGCAACCGGCATTGCTTACGGGCCGCACCTGCACTTTGAAGTGCGGCTCGACGATCCGCAATCCTATTTCGGCTCGGTTCGCAACCCGGAACTTTGGTACAAGCCCAACCCTGGCGGGGGCGTGATCGCCGGTCGGCTCATCAACGCCGATGGCCGATTCATTCCCGGCGCGAGACTCTTCATCACCTGCAAAGATGCTCTGCGTTTCGTGGATACGTATTGGGATCAGGGCACGCCGCCGGACAACGTGCTGGTCGAGAACTTCGCCATGTCCGACATCCCACAAGGCAACTGCAACATTGAGACGACGGTGAACGGCAAACTCTATCGCACCTCAGTCTACGTGCCGCCGGGCGAGGTGGCGTTTGTCATCATTCAGACGGACGACAGGTAGGGGCGATTCATGAATCGCCCCTACCTGTGAATCGCCCCTACCTCGCCGCCTCGCCAAACCACTTCACCCTCAACTCCCCCAAACTTCCATCGGCTTCCAATTCGTTTAGGACCCGCGTCAGTTCGCGCAACAGCACCTGGCTCTTGGCCGAGACGGCGATGACGTAAGACGCATCGGATTCTGGAATGAATGCCGCCACTTTTAGTTCGGCGTGTGCCCCCAAAAACTCGAAGGCCGCCACCGCGTCCACCAGCGCCCCCTCGGCCTGCCCGTCCTTCACCGCCTGCATAGCCGCCGCTGAGTCGGGCGACGAGATCGGCGTCAGCCCGGCAACCAGCCGCGACCACTTGCGAATGAGCGCGTCACCCTGCGAACCGTATTCCGCCGCCAGCGTCTTTCCTGCCTGCCACTTGTAGCGCGAGATGTCATCTCGCGTTACAGAAACATCCGCCCGTGTCACCAGCACCACACCGGCATTGAAATACGAAGGCGTGAAGCTCGCTTCCTTGCCCCGCTCCGGCTGAATGACCCAGGCCGAAATCACCGCGTCGTCGCGCCCCACCACTAGCGTTCCAATCAGCCCGTCGTAAGACACCGCCTCAAACTCGGCCTTCAGCCCCAGCCGCTCGGCCACCGCCCGCGCCAGATCAATGTCGAAGCCGAAGAAGTTGCCGTTGGCATCCAGCGCCTCAAACGGCGGGTAGGTCGGGTCGGTGGCAAAGGTGATGAGACCGCGCTGTTGGATTCTGGCCCAGGCCTCGTCTTCGTTGGCGCGAAGAATGAGGAATGAGGCCACGAACAAGGCGACGAGGGCGGCAAAGCCCACGATGTGCCAGCGGCATTTTGACAACGGATGGAACGGATTTAGCGGATGAGTCATGGGGAGGAGTCAGGCTAGGGGTGGTATTCGTAGATCGCATTGTAGCCTTCTCGCACAAATAATACATTTGCGGATGGATCGATAACCAGGAAAGTAGGCAGTTTTGGAGAAATCATCTCCTGATCTCCGCCAGGATAGTTTGCTTCGGCTGGGAAGCGATGAACAACGTTGCACTTGCGATTAAGTGGATCGCATTTATACAACATGTAATATGCAGGGGTGTCGAATTCATATCTGAGAAGCAAATGATACCGGTACGCGTTTAACGACGCGCTCTGAACAAGAACTGTTTGGTTTAAATAGACCACCACAGATATGCCCGCGAATACGATCGCGCCAAACAACAAAGATAAACTAATAAACATAGCACTGAGCTGTAATCGGACTCTCCGTATCAGACCTCGCAGAAGCCAAACAAACAGCACAATACTAAGTGCCTATCCTAATAACCCAGCGGCCCTGAAAGCGACGAGCGCGCAGGCGAAATGCAGAAAAGCGATGTAATTCTCAGCAGACTTGTCCCAGCGAATCAAAATGCGCCGAAAGCGATTCATCCAACTATGAGTCCGT
>JACPWC010000106.1 GCA_016197225.1 Chloroflexota bacterium | reverse complement strand
GTCTCATCTCTATGCCTCCCGCTCTTGTAGGCGCACTTTGTCAACCACAGAGGAAAAAACGGCGGCCTGCTCGCTGGTTAGTTGCTGACCAGTAACTTCTTGGTAAAAAGCCGCGAATAGCGTAGCGATATCAGAGTTTATGTGATCAGTTTTGCTTAGTGGGCTATTTGTTTCTAAAGTTCGAGTCGGGTAGTCAATCCCTGAAAAATTTGGATAAACTTCTCTAAGTTTACTCGCCGCGTTTAGGATTGCTCCTGTGTATTTAAGCTTTACCTTGACAAAGTCTTCGAGATTCCCGCGCTCTACTTTTCCAGAGAGTATCTCCGCTATTGTGCCTTCAACGTATCGGACATCTCTCTTTGCCGTAAAAGGGATGCGCTCAACTTTGCACTGCCCAGTAGCATCTATCTCTACCAAGTTCACGGACTTTGAATGAGATGCTTCTGAGAACGAGTATTTGAGCAACGAACCTGAGTAATGAATTTTTTCGTTTGCTAGCGATTGGGGGCGATGTAAATGTCCTAAGGCAACGTAATGAAAGCCATCAAAACAATCGGCGCTTACCGTTCCAGCCGTGCCTACAGACAAAGGGCGTTCGTCGCTGGCTTCTCCTCCAACAACGAAAGCATGGCCTACAAGAACTGGTCGTGTCATAGAAGAGAAAGAGGGTTTTGCTTTTAGGTCGTTAACCCACGCGCGGAGACCGGAATCATGGTTTGTAATCTGATCGTTTTGCAGATATTCTCTCATTAATGAAGGTTCTGCATAAGGCATAGCATAGAAGGAGACTGCTCCTGCTTCATCGTACATTTGAATGAAGGATCGCTCAGAAAGCGCTCCAAAGACATGCAGCTTTAGTTTCTCTAACAGCCGGGCCCCGAATTGAAGTCGCTGAGGGTTGTCATGATTGCCTGCAATAAGCAGAACTGGAATCCCAATACCTAGAATCAGACGGGAGAGCGTATCATCCAGTAATTGAACGGCGTCTGTCGATGGAATTGCGCGGTCATAGATGTCTCCAGCAATAATTAAGAGAGCAGGCTGGGTGTCTCTTGTTAAATCAATTAACTGATTTAGTACGTAGGCCTGATCTTCTATTAATGAGATATTGTAGAGCGAACGACCTAAGTGCCAGTCAGCTGTGTGTATAAATCTCACGGTTCCCTCGCTGTTAACGGCTTAAATCTTTGGTAGTGATTTGGGGTTATACGGCTGAATAAATTGGCGGTGTCTCGTTGGTGATGTTGCCAGGCCATCCATTTTGGGTGGCCTTTTTGTTTCTGGGTACGTCGGGTATCATCTGCGCGCACTGAGGTCAGTGTCACTATTTCAGGTCACCGGAGAAAAAACGCTCCCCTCCAGGTTAGATGCTTGGCCGCACACCTGGAGGGGAGCAGCCCTACATGGTCATTGTAACTGAGTTCAACTGTACTGTTCAAACTTACCGGGCGCAGTTTGAGCAGTTGGTCTTTCCGCGTCCCACGACCTGCCCCCACTGTCAGGCCGCTCACTCCTTCGTCGGCCATGGGTGTTATCCCCGCAAACCGCTGGACGCGCAGCAGGTTTACCCCCTCCGCATCAAACGCTGGTATTGCACCGCCTGTCAGCGCACACTGTCGCTGTTGCCCAGTTTCCTGCTGGGTTTCCGGCATTACTTACTAGAAGTGATTCAAGCCGTCGTTATCGCACATTATGAAGATGCCATTTCATGGCGGCAGGTGGCGGAGCGTTGCGCCCCGCAAGGCGCGCCGTCGCTGCGGACGATGAAACGCTGGTGTCAGTCGTTAGCCACGCAGGCCGCGGCCTGGTTGGGCCAGATTGAGCAGACGTTGGCTCAACAGGCTCCGGCGTTGCCGCTCTTGGATGCGCTGGGCCTTGGTGCCGAAGCGCTGGCCCCGCCGCAGGGATTGTTAGCCGCCAGCTTGCATTTGTTGGCCTGGGCCAAAACCTGCTGGCCGGAATTGGCTGCCTACGGCTTCAATGAGCGGTTGCGCTTTCTCTGGCACTGGGGCCAGGCGCGGGGGCTGGCGCGATTGATCTGACCTACACACTTTGCGCGCTCCCCCAGACCTCAAAGTCGGCGTAAAGTGGCGGGCATATCCTTTTGACCACTTGGAGATGCCCCATGCCGACACAATCCTCCCCCTTGTCTGATCGTCACGACCTGCTCACCGAAATTGCGCTCTTTCGGTATGGCCTCATTGCGCCTCTCATTCACGACCCGCCCGACGCCGGCCAACAAGAGCCAGCCTTGCGGACGATTGCCGCCAAGACGTATCGCATCCCTGGTTCCACGCGCACTCGGGTGAGCGTCACCACCCTACGCCGTTATCTCAAGGTGTACCGCACACATGGCTTTGAGGCGTTGCGCCCTACGTCTCGAGAGGACGCCGGTCAGCCGCGCGCCTTTCCAGCAGAAGTGCTGGAGAAGGCTATCGCTTTGCGCGAAGACCAACCGGCGCGCACCACGCAGACCCTGGTGGACATTCTCAGTCGCGACCCCAGCCTACGGCTGGCGAAGCCACTCAATGTCCACACCTTGACCACGAACTTGCGCCGCCGAGGCAAGACCCGCCGCCTGTTGGCGCAACAGGCCAAGACCTATCGCCGGTTCGAGCGTGAGCACGTCAACGCCCTCTGGCAAGGCGACCTGCTAGTCGGGCCGTGGTTGCCCGACCCGGCCCCGCCCGGGAAGAAACGGCGCACCTACCTGTTCTGCTTCCTTGACGATCACTCACGGCTCGTGCCCTATGCCGAGTTCTTCTTCGATGAAGCCTTGCCGCGCCTGGAGCGGGTCTTGAAAGTCAGTATCCTGCGGCGCGGCGTGCCCCAAGCGCTGTACGTGGACAATGGCCAGGTCTACTCGGCCACCCAGTTCGCCGCGGCTTGCGCCACGCTGGCTATCCGACGGATTCACGCCGCACCTTACTCACCGGAAGGCAAGGGCAAGCAGGAAAGGTTTTTCGAGACGGTGCGCGCTCAATTCTTGCCTGAAGTCGAAACCTCGCAGTTGACGACCCTCACCGACCTCAATGAGTCGCTGTGGGCCTGGTTGGAATGCCTCTATCACCAACACGAACACACTGAAACAAAACAAACGCCGCTCGCGCGTTACACCGCTGGCCTGGCCCAGGTGCGCACGGTCGACCCCGAAACCTTGCGGCGGGCGTTTCTGTGGCGCGAGAAACGCAAAGTCTATCGTGACGCCACCATTGCCCTGCAGGGCAATCGCTACCAAGTCGAACCGCAATGGGCTGGGCGCACCCTCGAACTCCGCTTCGACCCCTTCGACCTCTCGCACGTTGAACTTTATCTCGAGGGGCAGTTACTCGGCCTGGCCAGTGTTCTGACTCAGGGTCGGCAGCGGCATCTGGCCGTTGAACGTTTAGCGACCGAACCGCCCCCACCACCGAAGCCGCAAACCGCGCTCGATTTTCTGGCCGCCCTACGCGCTGAATATGCCCAGCAACAGCAACAGACCCTCGGGCGGCTCTCCTTTGCTGAATTACTGTCGCCTGACGACTCAACCACCCTGGAGGCTTAACCATGTTCCAAGCGTATTATGGCTTCACCCGCGTCCCCTTCTCGAAAACGATTCCCACCGCCGACCTCTTCCCCACCGCTGGCCAGAAAGAACTCACCGCCCGTCTGACCTATCTGGTCCGCGAACGCGGCTTCGGCCTCATCACTGGTGAGATTGGTTCCGGCAAGTCTACGGCCGTCCGCGCCTTCGCCGCCAGTTTAGACTTCAATCGTTACTTGGTGATTTACCTGGCCAACCCCACCACTGGCATTTCCGGCCTCTACCGCGATTTACTGCTGGCACTGGGGCAGGAACCGCCCTTCAGCAAACCGCGCCTGGTCGCCGCTCTGCGCGCCGCCTTCGACGACCTGTGGCAAACCAAACATCGGGCCCCGGTCATCCTGCTCGATGAGGCACACCTCTTGACCCAACCGATGTTCGAGCAACTCCGTCTGCTCTTCAGCGACAAGATGGACAGCCACTCGTTGGCGACGGTGCTGTTCATCGGCCATCCCGAACTCCGCCGCACCTTGCAACTCACGGTCCACGAGGCGCTGACGCAGCGCTTGGCCGTGCGTTACCATCTCGGCCCGCTCGACCTGCCAGAAACCCTCGGCTACGTCAAGCACCACCTGCGCGTCGCCGGCGCCTCGACCCCTACGCTCTTTACCGACGACGCCCTCGCCCGCGTTTACGATTACACCAAAGGCATCCCCCGCCGCATCAACCAAGCCTGCACCACCGCTCTCATGGCCGGGTTGATTGACCAGAAGACCGTCATTGATGAGAGCACCCTCCGCAAGGCGATCGCTGAACTCGACCACGAGTGAACGGTGCGCCCTCGGCAACAAAAGGGCCCCGGTTGTTTTTCAACCGAGGCCCTCTTTTTATCCGTCGCGACGCCATTTATTCCAGCCTTGCACCACCAAACAATTCGGCCCTTAACACCTCGCTTTGCGCTGAACTTCGCGTTAATACTGAGAGGCGGCTTACTTGGTATATATGAATGGTAAAAAAACTGTGATTGCACTCATTTTAGCGCGTTGACGAAAATCCGCTGTGGTACGATCGCCCTAATTCCAGCAATTGTCCGCCGGAGCCTCCTCATGCCCTCACCCTCGCCTTCACCCTCCTCCCTAACGTCAAAAGCCTGGAACCCTCACCGTTGTATAATCCTCACCAACCTCCACCCATGCTCACCCTCTCCCAAACCTGGCAAACCACCTACCCCGGCGCCTCGCAAGGACTGCTGATCATGCGCGGCGTCGCCAACCCGGAGACGCACGCCGAACTCGAGCGCCGCAAAGCGGAGTTGGAGGCTGACCTACGCGCGCGCTTCGCCGGATACGACCGGGCGAAGTTCAACGCCCTGCCGGTCATGCAAGCCTACAACGACTACTACGGGCGCTTCAAGAAAAGCTATCACGTTCAATTGCAATTGGAGTCAGTCGTCCTCAAAGGCAAGTCCCTGCCGCGCGTCGCCGCTCTGGTCGAGTGCATGTTCATGGCCGAACTCAAGGATGGGATGTTGACCGCCGGCCACGACCTCGACGCTCTGCGCCGGCCGCTGAGGCTGGATGTGGCGCGCGGCGACGAGAGTTATATTCTGTTGAACGGCAAAGATGAAACGCTGAAGGCGGGCGACATCTTCATCGCCGACGCCGAAGGCGTGACCTCCAGCATCCTCTACGGCCCCGACCGCCGCACCCGCATCACGCCTGCGGCACGGGACGCCCTCTTCACCGTCTACGCGCCGCCGGGCATTGAGGCTGCCGCCGTGCAGGCGCATCTCGAAGACATTCAGGCGAACGTTCGTATTCGCGCATCGGGCGGCCCGGCATCGGCTCGAATTGTTTTGCCCCCTCCAACTTAAGAAACTTTGCCCGATCCGTTTCCGAGAGCCGCATCATCAGCGCCTCGCCGAACACGCCCACAAACATCTGCCCCTTGACGAAGGCGCACGGGTAGCCAAACATCTGGCGTTGCTCGGCCATTGGGAAATCGCCGAGTACCTTCGCAAATAGTTCTTTGATCCACTCCGGCGCAGGCTTGAACTTCGGCATCTTTGGGGTCTGGGGTTTTGGCTTTGGGATTTTGGTTTTCGGTTTGGTGGGCATGGCAAGTCTCCTTATTTTATTGCCAAAGTTATTTGCAGAGCGCCTCAATTTGCTGGCAATGCTCGTGTTCGTGCAACGCCATCCGCCGGGCCTGGCTGAACACACTGTGCGTCCGGCCTTCGATGCTAGCGGTTCTGGCCCAGACCGCTTCGGGCAAGTCAGCCAACACCCGCAGCAACTCGCCGCGCTTCAAGGCAAAGGCCTGAAACGATTGCTGGAATTCAAGTGAAGCATAACGAGTCGTCTTCGCCCAGCGGCGCTCGTCGAGCAAAGGCAACATCGGGCTGTCTTGGGTCAGCATGGCGTAAATGCTGTGCGACCATAAATCATCACAGGCTCGCAAGTGGGCCAACAGCTCCACCACCGACCACTTCTTGTCGCCGGGTGAGGTCTTCAATCGCAACTCGGCCAACCCGGTGGTGCTGGCCGCAATGCGCCGAGGCGTTTCTGCGAGGAGCGAGAGATGCTTTTGGATTTCGGCAGATGTGATTTTCAAGCGTGGCATGTGGCTGGCCTTGTAGTATATTGAGACACGATTGTAAAACAAAATGCGGGCTGTAACACATTAACTATTTCTTTTTTCATTGTAGTATCATACGCCTGTGGAAGAATTGAGCCTGATCCCGCCGGGACTGCCGGAGCGGATGAAGCTGGAAGAACACAAGGTTGCCCTGTGGCTGCCGTGGTTGCTCAGCGCCCCCTGCCTGCTGGTCATGTTGCTCACTGCCGGGCAAATCGCCTTATTTTTGCCTCGCCAGGATCAAGCCCCCGACACCCGCTCCCAATTGGCCGCCAATTATGCCCCCTGGCCTTTCACTATCTTCGCCCCCGTCAGCCCGGATATTGTGCAAGAGATCATCGCCGATCAAGGCCTCGACCCGAATGTGTTGGCAGTGATTCCGGGAACGATCTGGCTCCAGCCGCCTGGCATCAGCCTCGTCGTGCCAACGCCACTCCCCAGCCGCACCGCCACTTCGACCCCGACCCCGACCCCCACCCCCACCTCCACCAGCTCCGGCGGGGGCGGCCCCACCGCAACGACGACCCCAATCATCACCCCACCTCCGCCTACCAACACCCTCGTCGTCTTGCCAACAAGCACGCCCACACTTTTCGCTACTGTGACTCAAACAGTCACCCTCATCGCCCCCC
>JACPWC010000105.1 GCA_016197225.1 Chloroflexota bacterium | reverse complement strand
AAGAATGGATAGGGGTAGCGCTTGAACACGCGACCCTGCCGATAAACTGTGAGATGCCCACGCCGGGTATCCAAGACGACCTTAACATATTCCCGCTTCAAGCGTTTGCCGACTTTGAAGGTCTGGCTGAGTAAATGGACATTGCCATTGGGTGTGACTTGTCGCATGAAGGTTCGTCGTCAGGCTGGCACTGCCCAAATTGTCGCCGTGCAGGTAGTAGAGCGTGCCGTTGTCGCGCAGGGCTACTACTTGACTGCCAAAGGCGTAATATAGCTTGGTGTTCTTCAGCGTGCCGCCGCTGGTGTAGGTGACCTCATAGAGGCCGCCCACGTAAGCGGTCACGTCGCCGTTGGCCGCGACTTGTTTTACCCGGTTGCCGTCGCCATCGTAGACAAAGCTCCATGTTTGGGTGCCGTTGCTGGCTGACGGTGTTGCAAAAAAGAACACGGCTTACCTGGTTGAATTCAGGCAAGCCGTGTTTTCGTTACTTCGGTTTCGCCCAGTTTTTTAGCCCATTACAATCTTTACTGCTGAACACCTTGACTGATAGACACAAACACAATACTTGGATTTGCATCGGAGCCATTCTCCTCATTGGGGTTTAAAATGACGAGTTGATCGTTTTCGTCCGGGCTCCAATCAAAAGATACTTGTTCCAGCCAAACGCGCACAAGCTTACTTGAGTTCAAGTTCAAGGCCCAAACACCATCAAGTCCGTCATAGTTGCCACGAAAAGCAACCCAATCGCCATTTATAGACCATTTGACATGAGCCGGCGTCCTTATATTGGAAAGCAACTTTCTGAGACCACTATAACTGGAGTCTGCTACAAACAAGTCCCAAGGCGGGGGAGTGGTAGCAGAAGGGTCAGAAGTTGCTAAAAAGGCTAGAAACTGTCCATCAGGAGACCACGCAGGGCCAGAAAGACCTTCGTACCCCAAGTCGATTTGCTGAAGAACCCCATCAGATGTGGCCTCAAAAAAATCGTGCGATAGGGTTTCCAGCAACAATCTTCCGGATCCATCCGGCTGATAGGCAAATTGGGTAATATGAAAGTTAGTTGGGCCGACAAAGACATCTTGCGAATTTGATTCTAATATACTCACGCGTTTTATTGAGTCTTGACTTCCGACGAAATGTCCTTGATCATTATGATTGCACACCGACAAATACAACACTTCATCAAGGGCATAGCGGTAAAGCCATCCCAGCCGGGTGTTTGAGCAACCATTCAAACTCGGCGCAACCAGTTCCCGCCGTATATCTTGCGCGACCGAGTATATGAGAATAGAGTAGGTCTCTTGGCCCGGCGAATCGCCAACCGCTCGCAAAAAAACAATCTCATCTGCCGAAACCCACGCCAAAAAGTTGTAATCCAGTTCTTTTGGAATGGAAATGGTGCGTGTCGGTTCGCCCATCTTATAAGTGTTGGCTTGACTTGCGCAACTTGCACATAAGGCGATCGCCACTGTGATCCCAATTTGATAATAGATACTCAACTTCATATGCTGTGACCTGCTAAAGCCAGATTCATCATCTTGCTCCCCATGTTCCCGGCCAATTATTGTTTTCACGATTGAGTACATCCATATAAATAACCAGGGATACAGGCGAAACAACAATCTGGCTCCATCCATATACAAAGCCGCCTGATTGAGGTGTCCCAGGATCTAATATCCCGCCACTCCCGAACGATTCGAACCATGCCCAATTGACTTGACGACCAGCGCCAGACCCAATTAAGGATCGATATGCGTTGCCAAATCCAACAAACGTGTCGATCTGTATTTGCTCCCGCATACCAGCCTGATCACGTAATGATTGGGCAATGGTTGTACCGTAGTTTACGCCACTCTGCTCGGCTCTACCCCACTTCTCATAGGCATCGGCCTGATCATTACTTTCAGCCAAGAAGAAATCGCGCCAAAGGCCTGAAGAATCTCCACACATTTTTCCTCCAACCGAGCAAGAAGAGCCGTTACCTGTGAATCTGTTATATCCATCCATAATGACAAACAAGACACCAGCATCTGAAAGCTTCGCCCAATCACTATTGGTGAAAACAGGATCGTCTCTGAAGTAAGCAATTATGCCAATGATGTTCTTGAATTTATCCACTCCAGTCTGCGCGGAAAATTCGAGCGTCCACCTGCCACGCTGATCCCATGGCATTGCGTCAAAATCGTCAATTGTGCAATCAAGGACACTATCCCACTTGCCATCCGACTCGGAGCAGAATCCGCTTGGATCGGTATATCGTATAGGGTTGGACAGAGCATAAGCATAACGGTTATACACCTGCGACCCCGCTCCCGGTGCCATCGTATCCGCCTGCACAAACCTCCCCAACCCGCTCGAGTAATATCGCGCATTGTAAAAGTGCAGTCCCGTTCCATCCAGCCGCTGGCCGATGAAGTCCACGTCCGTCGGGCGTGTGCCTTGCGTGAAGCGAGTTGCGCCAAAAGGATAGAAGCGGTTTTGCGAGACGACCGCGCCGCTGGCATTCGTCGTCAGGCTGGCGCTTCCTAAGTTATCGCCGTGCAGGTAGTAGAGCGTGCCATTGTCGCGCATGGCAACCACTTGTGCCCCGAAGGCATAGTATAGCTTGGTGTTCTTCAGCGTGCCGCCGCTGGTGTAGGTGACCTCATAGAGGCCGCCCACGTAAGCGGTCACATCGCCGTTGGCCGCAACCTGTTTCACCCGGTTGCCGTCGCCATTGTAGACAAAGCTCCATGTTTGGGTGCCGTTGCCGGCTGAGGTCAGGCGATTCTCGAAGTCGAAGGCCTGCGTCCAGGTGACGTTGTTCTCACGGCGCGAGGTCATGTTGCCGTCCGCGTCGTAGGCCAGGCCGGTGGTCGAGCCGTTGATGAATCGACCGCCGACACACTACAACAAAACATTTCACCGAGTCAAGCATTGGTGAAAGTTTTAAGCCGACTCAGTACATTGTCACGTATTTGTCACTGTACATTGTCATGAAACATAACGTGGGCGAAGCAGATTCCTCATTTGATTCATGCTCAGCTTGCTGGTTTGAGGGGTTGTGGCAATGCCAGTCTGATCGCGCCGCCGGGACCGGTTGGCAGATTTGAGTTGCCCCCGACAACTTAGCTGTTGCGTAATGTCGGCAAATCAGCGAAAATTCAGGAGCGCCAAACTGACAACTCTTTCAACTGCCACTCTTGCTTATGGAACCCTCTGCCCTTCCCACCAAAATTGGACGTTACGAGATCAAAGCCGAGCTTGGCCGGGGCGGCATGGCAACGGTTTATCGCGGCTTCGACCCGCAGGTCAAGCGCGAGGTGGCGATTAAGGTACTGCCTCGCGAGTTTCTGCACGACCCCACCTTTCGCGCCCGCTTCACTCGTGAAGCTGAAACGATTGCCGCCCTCGAACACCCGGCCATCGTGCCGCTCTACGATTTTGGCGAAGACAACGGCCAGCCCTACTTCATCATGCGCCTCATGCCCGGCGGCTCGCTGGCCGACCGGCTGAAGAACGGCGCCCTTCCCATCGAAGCCTGTGTTCACATTGTGGCCCGCCTGGCCCGCGCCCTCGACGACGCTCACAGCAAAGGCGTCATCCACCGCGACCTCAAGCCGGGCAACATTCTCTTCGACAGCCAGGGCGAGCCTTACGTCTCCGACTTTGGCATTGCCAAGCTCTCACAGGGCGCCGCCGGAAGCATGACCGGCAGTGGCATCATTGGCACGCCGGCCTACATGAGTCCGGAGCAGACGCTGGGCAAGCCGGTCGGGCCGCAATCGGATGTGTACGCCCTCGGCATCATCCTCTACGAAATGCTCACCGGCCACCAGCCCTATGAGGCCGAGACGCCCATCGCCGTGGCCCTGATGCACGTCAGCCAGCCGCTCCCGCCGCCCCACCAACTCAACCCGGACATTCCCGACGATGTGGAAGAGGTGGCGTTGGTGGCGCTGGAAAAGGACTCGGCAGACCGCTACCAGACGGCGGGAGAACTTGCCAATGCGCTGGCCGCCACTCAACCGGGGGCGGCCCTTCAGCACGTTCAGGGCACAGCCTTTTCCATGCCCACCCAGCCGCGCAAACCCACCGGCAAAACACTGTTGAACGCGGCTCAGCCCACCCGCCCCAACGTGGCCGCCGACACCCAACCCGCCCAGTCCAATCGCCTCCTGCCAATTCTCATCGGCGTGGCGGCGCTGGCTCTCGTGGCCGCCATCGTCGGTGGGTTTCTCTTCAGCCAGAACCAGCAGAAGACGAGCGCCCAGCAAACCGCCATTGCCGCCCAGCAGGATGCGGCGACGGCGGCAAGTTTGATCACCCAGGCGGCGGTGGCGCAACTAGCGGTGCAGAGCGGCGACACAAGCTCCGGCGCAGTCGAAACGCTTCAGGCTTTGCAGGCACAATTGGCATTGCTCAACATCACGCCCACTGCCACCGACACGCCTGAGCCGTCGCCCACTCTTACCTCCACCTTCACCGAGACACCTACTGAAGCGCATACCGCCACGAAAACCGGCGGTTCTACACGCACGCGCGTGGCGCAAGCGGCCACCCCGACTGCTACCGCAACGGCCACTTTAGAAATGACGGTTCCACCTGCACCTGCTCCGTTATCCGTTTCAAATGTCACCATTAATTTTTTGCCGGGCAACGGCCTCAACTTCTTCTGGTTCCTCGCCGGGCAAGGCTCGGACAAGCCCGGCATGTTCTGGCGGCTTCGTGTTTGGCGAGCCAGCAACAATCAACTGCTGGCCGAAAAAATCTGGGTGCCGGCCAAAGCCGGCGCCAACAGTTGGACAGAACCCTGGTTCCAAAATAACCTGCAGAGCGTCGGAACCGAGTTCATCTGGAACATTGAAGTGTGTGACGGATGCAATCAACTGTCGGGCGGTTGGACGGGCGATAAAGTCGTCACGTTTAGAGAAGGCCATTACTGGTGGGGAGCGCCGCCGGAAACCGCGCCGCCGCCACCAGCAGGTGAAGTGACCGCCGGGGCCGCCACGCCCACGCCAAGCGATGACCCGTTTGTCTTTCACGGCCCGTTGAACGTCGTCCGGGTTGCCTTCCAGTACGCAAATGTGGACCCGGCGCGCCCGCCGGACGGCGCGATTGCTTACATTGAAGTACGCTTCACCGGCGGGCAAGCGCCGTTCACCGTCGTCAACGACGGCGTCACCGTGTTGACCGGCGGCGTTCCCAATCGCGTCCAGGACAACCCTGATCAATACTGGTTGCTCTTTCCGATCGCCACAGCTTGCGAAGCCCAGTATCCGGGCACGATGATTCTGCAATCCGCCGACGGGCAATCGGTCACCCAGTCTTATTTTGTGAGCGGGGTGAAATGCCAATAAGAGAACGCAGATGAACACGGATTTTCGCTGAGCTATTTAGTTTATTCGTTTCGCATTCGTTGTCTCAAATACTAGACGCAAAGAACTTTATGCCTGATGCCACAGTTCCTCTAAAAATCGGTCGCTACGAAATTCGAGAAGAGTTGGGCCGGGGCGGCATGGCCACCGTCTATCGCGGCTTCGATCCGCAGGTCAAGCGTTACGTGGCCGTGAAGGTCTTGCCTCGCGAATTGCTTCACGACCCCACCTTCCGCGCCCGCTTTGCCCGCGAGGCCGAAACCATTGCCGCCCTCGAGCACCAGGCCATCGTGCCGCTCTACGACTACGGCGAGGACGACGGCCAGCCCTACTTCATCATGCGCCTCATGCCCGGCGGCTCGCTGGCCGACAAGCTCAAATCCGGGGCCGTGCCGCCCGAGCAGTGCGCCCGCGTTCTCTCGCGCCTGGCCGGCGCGCTCGACGAGGCTCATGGCCGGGGCTTCATCCATCGTGACCTCAAGCCCGGCAACATCCTTTTCGATCAGCACGGCGACGCTTACATTTCCGACTTCGGCATCGCCAAGCTGGTGAGCGGCTCCACCACCTTCACCGGCAGTGGCGTGGTCGGCACGCCGTCTTACATGAGTCCCGAACAGGGCCGGGGCGAGAAGGACATTGACGGGCGAAGCGACGTGTACGCCCTGGGCGCGATTCTGTTTGAGATGCTCACCGGCGAGATGCCCTACCAGGCCGACACGCCGGTGGCCGTGATGCTCAAGCACATCACCGAGCCGGTGCCGCGCGTGCTGGAAGTGAAGCCCGACCTGCCGCCCGGTTGCGAAACGGTGATCGAACGGGCTTTAGCCAAAGAGCGCGATGAACGCTTCCCCACCGCCGGCGAGTTGGCGAGCGCGCTGGCTTCAGCCTCGAGAGGCGAACATGCGACGGTCGCCCGCCAGCCCCGTCCGGGACGGGGCCAGCCTGTCAAGACCATTACCAAACCCGCCCCGGCCGGCATAAGCCGAAAGACGGTGGCTCGCGTCCCGGCAACAACAGAGACATCCCCGCGTGAAATTGCGGGGACGGCTCCAACCGCCGGACTCAGAATTCCAGGCTGGGTTTGGATTGTTGGCGCAGTGATTGTCGTTGGAATCGTCATCGCCGCCCTGGCCGTCGGCGGCGGCGTATTGTTCACCAGCGCCCGTATTACGCCAACGGCAAACGCTACCGGCCTGGCCCTCACGCAAGTGGCGCAGGAGGCGGCCACGGCCCAGTTCAGCCTCAATGCCAACGCCACCGCCACCCGTCAAGCCGCGCTCGACCTTGAAGCGACCACCAACGCCCTGATCACCGAGAGTGTGCAACAAGTGTCCAACTTGCAGGCGAGCCAGACGGCGGCGGCGGAAGGCACCGTCGCCGCGCTCGCTCAACAAACCGAGGAAGCCGGGGCGACGGCCTCGGCCCAGGAGTCGGTTACTGCCGCCGTGGCGGCGGCCACGGCGGAGGCTCAGGCCGCCATTGAGGCCCAACTCACTGCGCCGCGTGTGGCCTTCATTGCCAACGGCGATCTGTGGATGATCAATCTTGATGGGGAAAACCTGACTCAGTTGACGAAAGACGGCGGGCAAAAAGCTTCGCCGCGCTGGCTGCCCGATGGCCGCATGTTGGCCTTCATCACCGGCCTGTGCGTCAAGACGGTGGATGTGCTGACGCTGGAGTCGAATACATTGATTTGCCTGAACTATGCCGCTTCGGTGGACAGCTTTGAAGTGTCGCCCGACGGCCAATACTTCGCCCTCAGCGTCGAGGGCAAACTGCACATTGGCAATTACGACCCGGCGGCGTTCCAGCTAATCCGGTCACGCAACGACATGGAGAGCGCGGCGACCTGCATGTTGTATTCGCAAAACTACGTCGAGTCTGCAAGCTGGTCGAGCGACGGGAAGAAGCTGGCTGTGGAGGTGCAGATTCCGTTGAGCGGCCTCAAGGCCGACACCCTCCGCGTCTTCGATTTCGCCTGTGGCAACAACGCGCCGCGCAAGCTCGAAGAGTTCCCCGGCACGTGGTTTTCCATGCCGGCTTACAAGAACCAACCCGAATTACAAGGCTGGGGCTGGGACAGCGACGTGCTCTTCGCCTTTGTGGACAATGTCCGCAACGAAGGCTTTGGCAACATTTACGTTTACAACACCAGCAACAAGCGCCCGGCCCGGCAAATCTTCCCCATTGCCGGTGGCCGCTGTTGCTACCGCGACCCGCAGTGGAGTCCCGACGGCTCGACTCTGCTCTTCGCCTTTCAGGACATTGAAGCCGGCGCAAACAGCGTAACCGGGCTTTACTACATTCCTTACGGCCAGGTCGGCACCGGGGCCTCCGCCACCAAAATACCCTTGCCCGATAATTTCTTCAGCGACCCGCGCCAAAAACCCCAACTCGTGATGGCGCCAACGCCATGACCGAGCCAGCCAATCCCTCACGAGTTGGCCGCTACGAAATTAGAGCCGAGCTGGGGCGCGGCGGCATGGCCACGGTTTATCGCGGCTTCGACCCGCAGGTGAAGCGCGAAATAGCCGTCAAAGTTCTGCCGCGCGAATTTCTGCACGACCCCGGCTTTCGCGTCCGCTTTGAGCGCGAGGCGCAAACAATTGCCACACTGGAACACCCGGCTATCGTGCCGCTCTACGACTTTGGCGAGGATGCGATAGCCGGCCAGCCTTACATCATCATGCGCCTCATGCCCGGCGGCTCGCTGGCCGACCGGTTGATAAAGGGGCCGCTTCCCACAACCGAGGCGGCCCGCATCATAGCCCATCTGGCTCCCGCCCTCGACTATGCCCATCGCAAAGGCATCGTCCACCGTGACCTCAAACCGGCCAACATCCTCTTCGACCAGAACGGCGCGCCCTACATCTCCGACTTCGGCATCGCCAAACTCTCCAGCGGCGGCGGGACGCAAGGCATGACCGGCAGCGGCATTGTGGGCACGCCCGGCTACATGAGTCCTGAGCAGGCGCGCGGCGAAAAAGAAATTGATGGCCGGAGCGACATTTACGCACTGGGCATTATTGTCTTCGAGATGCTCACCGGCAAACTCCCTTACGAAGCCGCCACGCCAATGGGCGTCATTGTCAAACACATCACCGACCCCGTGCCCAGCATCCTCAAAGCCCGGCCCGACCTGCCGCCCGCCTGCGAACAGATCATCAGCCAGGCGATGGCCAAAAACCCGGACGACCGCTTTGCCACTGCCAACGATCTGGCCGAGACTCTGGGCTGGGCGGCCCGGGGCGAGCAACTGTCGGCCCAAACATTGGCCGGGAAAACCTTTCGCGCCAGGAAACCGCAAATCGCTCAACCTGCGCCTCCCTCGAAGCCCCGGAGAACGCCGGCCTGGGCCTGGCTGGCGGCCGGCGTAATTGTCATTGGGCTGATCGCCGCTCTGGCGCTCGGCGGCGGGGCCGCTTTTAGCAGGCTCACTCAAGCCACCGCCACCGTCAACTCGGTTGCCCTCGCCTCGACCCAATCCGTGCAAACCACGACGACGGCGGAATTTGTGATTGTCGTGACGAAAGAGGCTGAGGCCAAGGCGACCGCTGGCGCGCAGGCAACCGGTGCGGCTGAGGCCGCCGCCACCGAGTCTGCCGCCGGGGAAACCGCCACTGGCGTGGCGGCTTCCACCCAGTCCAGCCTCAACTCCACCGCCACCGCCGAAGCGCAGATCAACGCCGACATCGCCGCCACCGCGACCGCCGAAGCCGAAGCGGCGGCTCAAGCTCAGGCCACCCTATCCGCCTTGCTGGATGCGCCCAAGATTGCCTTCTTCAAAAACGACGACATCTGGGTTGTGAATTTGGATGGGGCGAACCTGACTCAACTCACCGACGGCGGCGGACAGAAGGACAACCTGCGCTGGCTCCCCGACGGGCGAACGGTGACTTACACCAGCGGCCTGTGCGTCAAAAGCATTGACTTTATGACGTTGGAAGAGAAGAGCCTGGGCTGTTTCAACTCGTCCGAGTTACTCGAAGGGTTTGAAGTCTCGCCGGACTCGAAACGCTTTGCCGTGAGCGTGGACGGCATCCTCTTTGTCGGCGACTATGATCCCGACCGGCTGGCCGCGGTCGGCTCGCGCGGCGAACTGGCTGAACTGGCTACCTGCTTCACCTATTCGCGCAACCGGACCAAGTCGGTGCGCTGGTCGCGCAACAGCCAGCAACTGGCGGTTGAAGTCGTCATTCCTTTCAACAACATCTCGGCTGAGGTGATCCGGCTCTTCAACACGCAATGCGGCCAGGCCAACCTCTCGCACCTCGACGAGTTCCCCGGCACGCGCTTTTCGTACTCCAGCTACTCGCGCAATCCCCAACTCCAGAATTACGGCTGGGATGGTGTTGAACTTTTTGCCTTTGTAGACAGCATCCGCAATGACGGCTACGGCGATATTCTGATCTACAACAACACCACGGCCAGTGTTGGCGCCATTGCCGTGAAGGCGACGGGAAAAACCCTCTAACTCCCCTCGAAACGCAACTGCTCCTTGCCATGCAGCCTGTCCTGCACACGCTGAACGATCTGTTCCAGGTGCTCGTCGTTTTGGGCGTAATCCAGATTGTCGGTGTCAACCGTGAGCACCGGGCAGAGCGAGAAGCGGGCCACCCACTCGTCGTACAACTCGTTGAGCGAGGCCAGATAATCGTTGGAGATGGCTTGCTCGTAGCCGCGCCCGCGCTGGCGGATTCGGCGGAGCAGGGTTGGCACCGACGCCTTGAGATAGACGACTAAATGAGGCGGCTGAAGCAGGAGAGACAGGACTCGGTAGAGGTCGTGGTACGTCTGCCAGTCGCGGCCCGTCATCCGCCCCTGGCGATGGAGATTTTGGGCGAAGATTTCGGCGTCTTCGTAAACGCTCCGATCCTGGAGCACCGACTCTTTGCTTTGAAGCAACAGGTAATGCTGATGTAGCCGTCGGGAGAGAAAGAACGCCTGCGAATGAAAACTCCAGCGTTGCATGTCGTCGTAGAAATCGGCCAGGTAGGGGTTCTCCTCAACCGCCTCAAAGAACGGCGACCAGGCCAGCTTGCGAGCCATGAGGGCAGTGAGCGTAGATTTGCCGACGCCAATGTTCCCGGCAATGGTGACGAAGTATTTGGTCATCTCAATGTGATATGAAAAGGCGCGTAATCAGGCCCTCTGCCGCAAAACCGCTATGACGCCGGCAAACACGCCGATCACAAAGAAGGCAATGATGGCGATGGCCGGCGGGAAGCCGCCGCCGCCCAGGTCGGGCGGGTCGAAGGTCTCTTGAACGATGGCTGGGCCGGGGGTGAAGGTGGGCAGGCGAGTCGGCGAGGGCGTGCCCACGACGGCCAACCCTGATTCAAGCGTGGGGGTGGGCGGCAAAGTGGGCGTAGGCGGCGAGTCGGCAATGGGCAGAATATCAATCGTCCCTTCGCGAATTGAAACCAGCAGCGCAAACACCCAGGCCCGGTTGCCCGGCGCGCCCGGATATTCAATTTGCACCCACTCGTTTCCGGCAGAACGGCCAACGGCGGGCGCGGTCTGCCCGGCGATCAGCACGCCCACCTGATCGTAGTTCGTGCCCGGCCCCAGCCGCACGTTGACCTGCTCGGAGGCAAACACGGTTGGGCCGCCAAAGGTGGCAGTGGGCTGGAGCGTTTCGGTGGGCAGTTGCGCGGCCTGAAGAATGGCGCTCTTAAAACCGGAAGCGGCCAGCAGACCCAGCAAACCGACGAAGAGAAAAAGAAGTTTGAAAAATTGACGCATGATGGCGATTATACAATCTTCTTCAGCAACCGGATTCCAATCGGCTGGCGAATAAAGGGCATGGCCCCCGGCCCGGCCTCTTCCATCACCCGCATCAGCTTCAGCGCCGTCTCTTCGCTCAACTCGCGCGAGACCCAATCGTCGCTCACCGACTCGGCCAACTCATCCGCCGAGCCGTAAGAATCTATCCAGTCGAATTGAGTTTCGGCGAGGACGGTGAATTTGCCTGCGGCGACAACGCGCGACAACGCGATTTCGGCGGGCGGATGACCTTCGGGATCGCCGCCGTTCCAGGGGAGGCCGCCACAAATTGTTTCCCGTCCGTTTTTGTCTCGCACCAACACCTGCGGCTCACCGACGCGCGGGCGGACATCCAGCACGTGAGCGCGGGCCACCCGCCAGCTTTCGTTCAGAGCATGAACCATGCTCTCAATCGCCACTCATCAAAGCGACCAGGCGAAGACGGCAACATCAAAACTGGAATCGGGAAAGGGCAACGCCTCGGCCCGCGCCAGGGCAAAGTGAGCGCGAGGCAGATCGGCGCGCGCCAGGGCGACCTCATCCGGGTCGGGGTCAACGCCGACGGCCCAACCGGCGTGGTCGGCGTAGTGGCGCAAGAGCCGGCCATCGCCACAGCCCACCTCCAACACATGCAGGCCGTCAAAGTTCAGAATCGCTCGAATCGAGCCGGCTTCTACTTGTTCAGAGTCAGGGAATGAAGTCATCTTCAGGAATCACGGATTCGTTGAAACCAATGATCGGCGCAACCGGTCTAATGAGTGGCTGAGAACCGGTTTGGCGTATTTTGCGGCGGGCGCAAATTGCATTATGATTATCCACGAAAAGAGGCAACAATGACACAACGAGTCTTTCATGGCGACATCACTCCCGACGACCTGGCGACGGCGCTGGTGGGCGAGTTCAACCGCAACGACCTGCGGGCCGAGGCTTTTGGCGACGACGAAAAAATTGTGGTGCAGATTTCAACGCCGGCCCGGCGCGCGTCAGGCGGCAACACGGCGCTGGGCGTCACTCTGCAAAAGCACGAAGACGGCGTGCTGGTGGCGATAGGCGACCAGGAGTGGCTGGGGGTGGCCGCCTCGCTGGGGCAAACCGCGCTCTCGGCTTTGCAAAACCCGTTCAACTTGCTGGGCCGCCTTGACGACGTGGCCGCCGACGTGGATTCGATGCAACTGCCGGATAAAGTATGGGCGGCCATTGAGCGCTTCGTGCAGAGCAAGGGCGCTTCCAAAGAAATTTCCGAACGCTTGCGAACCACGGCCTGCCCTTACTGCCACGCCGCCAACCCGGTGGGAGCCACCTCCTGCGTGCAGTGCGGCGCGCCGCTCGGCGACGTTCAACCCGACGCTTGCGCCAACTGCGGCTTTGTGAACGTGAAAGAAGCGAAGTTCTGTGGAAACTGCGGCAATAAATTATGAAGGATGAAGGAAGAAGGATGAATGCGCCTGCCTGCCCAACGTCTGGGCCAGGGTCGTTTTTGGCAAAGCAACGTACATCTTGATAATCCGCAGGGCAAATCTTTTAGTCCGCGTCCTCAGATCCTCCGGCTCCCTTTCATCCTTCACACTTGCACCTGCGCGCAAGTGCAGGTGTAATTCCTCCTTCATGCTTTCGCGAACATCTCCACAATCCTCGCCGTGTGTTTTGTCCCTTGCACAAAATTTTCAATCACCATATTTTCGTTCGGCGCGTGAACCTGCGAGCCGGGGTAGCCCACGCCGGCAGTGACGATGGGCAGTTTGAGGGCGCTGAGGAAAACGGCGTTCGGCCCCGAGCCGCCGATCATAGGAAAGACGATTGGCTCTTTGCCGTAAGCATCGCGAGCGGCGTCGAGGGTCAATTTGACAAAGGGATCGTCGGGGTCGGTGCGGCCCGGCGCTTCGCCGCCCAGGTAGTTGATCTCCACGTCGGCGAAACCTTCGGCATCCAAATGCTTCCGTAGCTTCTCAACAATCTCTTCCGGCGTTTGATCCGGCACCAGCCGGAAATCCACTTTGGCGCTGGCCTGAGCCGGGAGCACGGTCTTGGAGCCTGGCCCCTGATAACCGGCGGTGAGGCCGCAGATGGTGCAGGTAGGCACGAAGGCTTCCTCGCGCCGCAAGTTCGGCCCACCCGTCATCCCTTTCAAGAATCCCTTGAGGCCGTAACGGCTGATCAAGTCAGCCGAGTCGTCGGGCAGTTTGGCGATCAGTTCCAGGTCGCGGGCGCTGGGCGGTTTCACGTTGTCGTAATGGCCGGGAATGCGAATGCGCTCGTCCTGGCCTTTGAGCGTGCCGAGTGCCCACACCAGACGCCAGGCGGCGTTGGCGAAGATGGAGCCACCGAGGCCGGAGTGCGCGTCCTGTGAACCGGTCTTCACGCTCAACTCCACGTAGCAAATGCCGCGCAGGCCCAGATGTTGCTGGGGCGTGCCTTCGTGATTTACCCCGCCAAACTCCCACACGCAGGCATCGGCCTTGAGTTTAGCGGCGTTGTTCACCACAAAATCGTGCAGGTGGACACTGCTCGTCTCTTCTTCGCCTTCGATCACAAATTTGATCCGGCACGGATACGAGCCGCGCACCGCCTTCACGGCATCAAGCGCCGAGAGGCGGCATTGGATGTGGCCCTTGTCGTCGCTCACCCCGCGCGCAAACATCTTGCCGTCGCGAATGGCCGGTTCAAACGGCGGCGTCTCCCACAGTTCCAGCGGCTCTGGCGGCTGAACGTCGTAGTGATTGTAGAAGAGCAAGGTCTTGTCGCTGTCCCCTTCAGCTTCGGCATAAACAACCGGACTTCCATCAGTGGGCATGATCTCCACCTTGAAGCCGCGTGCGCGAAGCATCTCGCCCACCAGCGCCGCGCACTCGTGAACGCCCAGCATTTGGGCCGAGATGCTGGGCTGGACGCAGAGGCACGAAAGCTCGGCCAGCGAGTCGTCGAGGTGGTCGGTAATGTAGCGATCAATCGCAGTAAAGTCGGTCATGGGTCGGTATCCTTTCCGGGAGATAAGGCGATTATAACAAGCTACAGCAGACAATTGGCGAATCGGATAAAATTCAGCATCCGCAACCAAAACACAGAGGGAGAAGCCCGATGGAATATCGCGCGCTGGGCCGCACCGACCTGAACGTTTCAGAAATTTGTCTGGGGACAATGCAATTCAAGTGGACGACGGACGAAGCCGCTTCTTATGAAGTGATGGACGCTTTCGTGGAAGCCGGCGGCAACTTCATTGACACCGCCGATGTCTATTCCAACTGGGCGCCGGGGTTGAAAGGCGGCGAGGCCGAAACCGTCATCGGCGAGTGGATGAAGCAAAGAAAGCGCCGCGACAAGATCGTGCTGGCGACCAAAGTGCGCGGGCGGATGTGGGACGGGCCGGACGGTGAAGGGTTGAGCCGCCAGCACATCCTCCGGGCCGCCGAGGACTCCCTGCGCCGCCTGCAAACCGACGTTATTGATCTCTACCAGACTCACTGGCCCGACGACAACACGCCCATTGAAGAAACCATGCGCGCCCTGGACGATCTGGTGAAGCAGGGCAAAGTGCGGTTCCTGGGTTGCTCCAACTACTCCGGCAAGCAGTTGACCGAGGCCATTAACGCCTCGCGCGCCGCCGGACTGGCCGAGTATCTCGTCATTCAGCCGCATTACTCGCTCGTCGAGCGCCGCGAGTTCGAGACGAACGTTTACGAGGCCGTGAAGCAGTTCGGCCTTGCCATCATTCCCTACAGCCCACTGGGGCGCGGCTTCCTCACCGGCAAGTACCGGCGCGGCCAGCCCTTGCCCGAAAGCAAGCGGCGTGGCAGCGTGGAGAAACTGCTTAACGACAAGAATTTTGATCTGCTCGATAAGCTGGAAGCCATTGGCAGAGCGCGCGGCAGGACGCCCGGGCAAATTGCGCTGGGCTGGGCGCTGGCGAAAGAGAATATGGCCGCGCCAATCATCGGCGCGAACACCGTCGAGCAACTCAACGATAGCTTGGGCGCGGCAGGGCTGAAACTGGCCGCCGAAGAAGTGGCCGAGTTGGATAGATTGAGCGCGTGGTAAGAGGAGAAGCAATTCATGGATACTGTTGACAAAGTTTCAAGGCTCCTGGAAGCCTTCATCACTCTGGTCGAGGCTGTGGCCTGGCCGGCCATCGTGGTCTTCTTCCTGTTGTACTTCGGCGTGCCACTCAAAAAGTTCCTCGCCGACATGGCCGAGTTTCGGTTCAAAGCCGGCCCGACCGGAATCGAGGCCTCGGCCAAACGGCAACAGGTGGAGGCCGCCGCCCTGCTGGGGGCGGCCACGGCGGCCAAACAGGGCCACATCGAAGGCGAAACGCCGCTGGCCGATGAAGACAAAGCGCGCGAGATCGCCAAAGTGGTCAACCAGGCCACCAAGCCCAAAACCGAGGGGCGGCTGTTGGGCGCGTCCATTTTGTGGGTGGACAACAGCCCGGCCAAAGACATCTTTGAGCGCAAAGCCATGGAAGTCTTCGGCGTCCGTTTCACCGACAGCGCTTCCACCGAAGACGCGCTGGAAAAGATCAAGGCCAGCAAATTCGATCTCATCATCTCCGACATGAACCGACCGCCGGATGATCTGGCCGGGTACACCTTGCTGGCTGAGAAGAAAGCCCTGGGCGATGACACGCCGCTCATCATCTACGCCGGGTCGAGCCGGGCTGATCACAGAGCCGAGGCTCGCACTCGGGGCGCGTTCGGCAGCGCCGGCAACCCGCAGGAATTGTTTATGCTGGTGTTGTATGGGTTGAGGAGTCACTGAACACAAAGCGGAAGGTGAGGCTTGCTTCACCTTCCGCTTGTTGAGAAAGTCGAAATGGGAATTAGCTTGATCGTGCTTGCCGTGTTGGGCGTGTTTGGGTGCGGCCTGATGATTGCCGCCATTCTGGCTGTCGTCTGGGTGATTGCGCAGGAGCGTAAACCTTGAGCGTCTATCGCACTGCCACCCGAGCCTCCACCGGGGCGGCCTCGTCGGCCACCGGTTCCATTTTCAATCGGTCAATCCGCCTTTGCAAGTAGGGCATGAAGTAACCGTCGTAGCGTTCCCACAGTTCGGACCGCCGCCAATCGTTGCCGGTGACCCAGCCGCGACACATGGGCGAGCCACACTGACATTCAAACTCGTCGTAAGGCGTGCCGTCGCACATCGCATAATCGAAGCACACTTCTTCGCCGGGCAAAATGTCGCGCATGGCAAACAGCGTGAGATGCCCGACGATGCCGGCGTTCGGATCACAACTGTGGTTGATGTAATCCGCCGGCTCGTCCGGCCCAAGCGACGAGAAGTACAGGCCTTCTTCGACTTGGATGCTGTGGGTTTGTAGCTCCGGGGGGAGTTCGAGCAACTGCTCGTAGTTCACAATTCTGCCGCTCCAGGCGCTGATGAGATCACCAGCCGGCACGTGTTCAAGGGCAAACACGCCGTAACTGCCTTTCTGGGGGAGCGGTCTCACTTCCAACTTGGGGGAGAGGTAGGAGTGAAAGTGACCGTCCATTTTGTTTCGATAAAAACCTCCTGGCCTTTAAGAGTTAGAACCCACCTGTAAAACGGTCGCCCGCGTTACAGATAGGCCCTATGTATTGGCCGCAAAGTTTATCATGTCTCGACTCAGCGTCAAGGGTGGGTTTATTAAAATTTCGCCCGATTGACAGCCCCCACCCTCCACCCTATACTCACAACGCAATTGCAGATCGCTAATCGCAAATCCGAAATCAAACCCCCCCCAATGCCGGACACTCCCACCATCCTCCTCGCCGACGACGAAGACGCCATCCGCGCCGGGCTGGCCGCCGCCCTGCAACGCGGCGGCTTCCACGTCATCGAGGCTCGCAACGGCCTCGAAGCCCTGGCGCTGGTCGAGAGCCATCGGCCCGACGTGATCGCCCTCGACATCCTCATGCCCGAACTCGACGGGCGCGAAGTGTGCCGCCGCCTGCGTCAGGCCGAAAACTGGACGCCGGTCATCATGCTGACTCAGATCAGCGCCACCGGCGAAAAAATTTCCAGCCTCGAAGAAGGAGCCGACGACTACCTCAACAAGCCGTTCGACTCCTACGAACTCGTCGCCCGCATCCGCGCCCTGCTCAGGCGGCAGGCCGTGGCCGGGCGACCGGCGCAACTCGCCAACGTCCTCACCAGCGGGCCGCTGAAGCTTGAGCGCGAGACGCAACGCATCTGGCTGGCCGGGCGCGAAATCCCGCTCTCCAACAAAGCCTTTGGCGTGCTGGCCCATTTGATGAGCCGCCCCAACGTCGTCGTCTCGCGTGAACAACTCCTCGATCAAGTGTGGGGCTGGGACGACCCGGCCGGTATGAGAACGGTGGACGTGCGCATCGCCGAGATTCGCCGCAAGCTGGGCGACGAGCATGAGCTTATCGAAACCGTGCCGGGCGAAGGGTATCGGTTTGTAGGAACGGTGAAGACAGGGTGAGGCAATTTTAGATTTGGGATTTTGGGATTTGGGGTTTTTGACTGATGTCTCGCTGGCTTGGATGGATCGGATTGGGAGTTTTGATCGTCGGGGTGGCCGCCGCGTTTGTGGTGCGGCTGGCGATTCCGGCGACCCTGTT
>JACPWC010000104.1 GCA_016197225.1 Chloroflexota bacterium | reverse complement strand
TTCTTCACTCAGTTCCCGCCAGGCACGGTCGAAGTCGGTTCGTTTCATGGAGCCTCCAAAAGGGGTATGGGCTGTCGGACGCGCAACGTGCCCCTATCTTACTCCTCTCTCTTCTGCTCCCAAAACTTTGACGGGCACTCCGTTAGAAGATTGTTAGACGTTTGAAGTTTGGGGTTTTATTCTTCCCGACTCTGCTCTTCGATAGCCAAATCATCGCGCCCGGCATACAACGACCTGCCCAGCAACCGGTCATAGGGCGTCCAGGGTTCGCCTTCGGGGCGGGTTGCCAGCAGTTCGCGGAAGCGGTTAACTTGCGAGTCCAGTTCTTCGATCTGGTGCAAGGCCATGGCCTCCAGCGTTTGCGGGCGGCGGGGCGACCCCCACTCGTAACGGCCATGATGGCTGACCATCATGTGCCGGACTCGCAGAGCCAGGTCTTCGGGGAATCCGGTGATGGCGGCCATGACCGCCGTCACCATCTCATCGCCCAGAACCACGTGCCCCACCAGAGTCCCTTCGTCGGTGTAATCAATGTCAGTCTCCCAGGTGTATTCACGCACTTTGCCGATGTCGTGCAGTAGCACACCCGTCAACAGCAGGTCGGCGTTAATTTCGGGATAAAGGGCGATGACGGAATCGGCCAGCGCGGCGACTGAGGTGGTATGTTCAAGCAGGCCGCCCAGGTAGGAATGGTGCACCCGCCGCGCGCCGGGGGCGGCGGCGAACTGTTTAATAAACTCCGGGTCGTCGAAAAAGTGGCGGGCGAGGGCGTTGAGGTGCAGGTCGCCGATTCGCCCCACCAGGCCGCGCACCGTTTCCAGCATGGCCTCGATGTTTTTGGCCGTGGCCGGGCGGAAGTCGCGCAGGTCAATTTCGTCGGGCTGGGCCGGGCGCAGTTTGGCGGTGATGAGTTGCGGGCGATCCAGGTAGCTTTCGACATCGCCCTGCACTTTGACGATTGCTCCCTGCTCAAACGTCTCGGCCAGTTCGGGCGCGCCTTCCCAAACGCGGGCCAGCAAACTGCCGGTGCGGTCGGCAAGCAAGAGAGTCAAAAACTGCCCACGCGAACGATCTCGAAACGCTTCAAGCTGTTTATAGCGCACCAGATAAAAGCCGGTGATGCGCTGGCCGGGCTTGAGTTCTCGAATGTAAGGGCCTTTGTGAGGATGAAAGGTTTCCATCTGGGACTCTGTTCGAGCCACAAAGAATGCAGAGGAACACGAAGAAAAAATCCTGGTGTCTCTTTGCGTTCTTCGCGGTGTCTTTAGGCGGCGGGCAAGGTGAAGTTGAAGGCACTGCCACCCTCAGGCCGGCTCTCCACCCAAATCTTGCCGCCGTGCGCTTCCACTGCCAGCTTGCAGAAGGCCAGGCCCAGACCGGTGCCGCGCCGCCGCCCCTGCCGCCCGCGCACCTGGGCGAAACGGTCGAAGATGCGGGCGCGATAATCGTCGGGGATGCCGGGGCCGGTGTCTAGAACCTGGCATAGCACAAAGCTACGGCCATCCTCGCTTGGCACATCATCGTACGGGCTGGCCCGCACGATCACAAAACCGTTGGTGGGCGTGAACTTGAGGGCATTGTCCACCAGGTTGGTGAGCACCCGCTCTACTTTGTCTGAGTCGATCAGCAGTTGCGGCAAGTCGGCTGGCACCTCGTTGAGCAGGAAGACGCTCTGCTGATTGGCTACTTGCACCTGCTCGTCCACCACGCCGGCGGCGATCTGATCCAGGGCGGTTGGCCGTTCGTCGAGGTGCATCTGCCCGGCTTCCATCTTGGAGATGTCGAGCAGAGAATCCACCAGGTTCAACAGTTTCTTGCTGGAGCGAAGAGAGACTTCCACCGCCTGGGCCAGGATGCCGGTCTGGTCGGTCGGAACGACGACGTCCTCGATGAGCTTCAAACCGCCCAGCACCGAGGTCATCGGGCTGCGCAGGTCGTGGACGATCATGGCCGTCACTTCTTCACGAATCTGCTCCAGGTCTTTCTCTTCCGTCACGTCGCGCAAAACAATAACCCAGCCGATCACGCGGCGGGTCTCGTCGTACATCGGCGTGCCTGAACGCTCGAAGAAGCGTACTGCCGGAGACGTGACCCGGTAAGTCTGCTTGGGATCGTCAAAGGTCATGCCTTCGGCCAGGTTGGATAGCAATTGCAAAAGCGTCTGCGGCGTGAAGCCGAGCTTCTCGGCGATGCCCAGGTCTTCCTGGCCGAGCAGGTCGGCCATGTATTGATCCACCAACTGACTGCGATCAATGGCCCACATGGTTTCGATGCGCGGGTTCATCAACACCACCCGCCCTTTGGCGTCAATGACCAGCACGCCTTCGCGAGTGGAGTTCAACACCGCCGACAACCGGTCGCGGCCCTCGGTGACTCTCTGGAAGAGGCGGGCGTTTTCGATGGCAATGGCGGCCTGAGCCGCCAGTTGCGAGGCGAAGTTGGCGTCGTCTTTGTCGAAGGCCGAGAGCGTGGGCGCTTCCAGCGTCATCACGCCGAGCGTTTGCGACTCGCGCTTGATGGGCACACTCAACATGGATTGGGTTTGCTCACTAACGCTCACGTACTCCAGGTCGGCCCGCACGTCCGGCACCAGATGGATCTCGCCGGATTTTTGCACCCGGCCCGTAACCGAGGTTTCAGTCATCGCCCGTTTATTCAGATCGAACGACTTAATCTCCGGCGAGTAGCCGCGCCAGGCGACGACTAGCAGGATGTTCTTCTCAACATTATGCAGATACAAACTTCCCAGCGTGGCGTTGGTGAAGTCCATGGCCCGGGAGAGGATCAGGTCGAACAATCGATCCAGATCGAGCATGGAGGTCAATTCGCGGCTGATGGTGTCGAGGGCCTGCAACTGATCCACGCGCCGGACGAGGGCCTGGTCGGTGCGGGCAAACAAACGGGCGTTGGCCACGGCCAGGGCCGCCTGCGAGGCAAACGTGCGCAGGAGTTCAATCTCGGAGGCGCGGAACTGGTGGGGTTGGGCAAAGTAGGCGGCCATCACCCCGATCATTTCGCCCTGAGCCACCAGAGGCAATTCGGCGTAGGCGGCAAATCCTTCCGTGCGCGAGAGGTCAATGATCTCTCGCGGCAGTTTGCTGATCTTAACGTCCGCAATGACGACCGGCTGGCCGGTGGTGACAGCCCGCACCCGGCCAGAATTTTCCAGCGAGATACTGCGCGAGGCCAGCAAATAGGCTTCGGTGAGTCCTTTGGCCCGCGCCAGTTCCAGCACTTGCCGGTTCTTGTCGAGCAGGAAGATGGCCGACTTCTCGGCGTTGAACACCCGGTTGACCGACGAACAGACCAGTTCCAGCACGCGTTCCGGGTCGAGTGAGGCGCTGATGGCGGCGGAAATTTCGGTCAGGGTCGCCAGTTCGGTGGCGCGGCGGCTGATCTGGCCATAGATTTGAGCGTTCTCCAGGGCGATGCCGGCCTGTCCGGCGACCGTCGTCAGCAAGGTTTGAGTCTCTTGAGTGATCGTTTCGCCGGGGACGTAAGTGATGATCGCCAGGCAGCCAATGGCGCGGTCGTTGGCGATGAGCGGCACACCGCACCAGGCCTCGGGGTTATTATCGCCCGTTTCAAGGCGAAGCCGTTTGAGAGTCTCGGTCATGTCGTAAGGCACAAGCAACGGTTCGGCTTTGACGATGACGTAGTCGGTGAGGCGGCTGGCCGTCTTGCGGGTGTTCCAGTGAACCCGTTGCCCATTCTGAATGGCGATGGGGAAGGAGATGGTTTCGGTTTCAGGCTCGTAGAGGGCGATGTAGAAGTTGGCGACGCCGATGAGGGAGGCTACCTGGGCATAAATGGTCTCAAGCAGGGTATCAAGATCAAGGTTTGAGCCCATGGCCTGGCTTACTTTGTTGAGCAGGCTGAGTTCGCGCAACCGTTTCTCGGCGGTGATCTGCGCCCAGGTGAAATTATGGACGACAATGGCAATGACGCAGGCCAACACCGCAAAAATAGTGAAAGTGGAAACGCCAAATTGATTGGAAGCCAGCACGGCGTAAATGGCGATGGGCAACGGCAAAATGGCAATGAGGGCCAGGCGGCCACCATTGAGAGAGAGGTAGCGTTGAAGCGTCTCGGCCCGCAAGCCCAGATCAATCAGCAACATCAGAATGTAGCCGACTAGAAAGCCGACGACATAGCCTGCCAGAGCAATGGCGCTCTGGTTGGTCCGGGCGACGAGGGGATATTTGCCGCCGGCCAGCCGGTAGCCAACGGCGGCAAGCATCAAGCTCACAATTTGATGAGCAATGTCGAATGCCAGGAAACCCCATTGCTCGTCGCGGGGCATGTCGCGGAAGCTGGGGCTGAACCGCCAGAAGCTCCGCACTAGGCCGCCCAGCAGAACGCCGCCGACGACGGCGGCCACCATGCGCGTGGGTGTGAAGAGCAAAACGGCGGCCAGACCTACCAGGTGAACCAGCGATCCTTCGCCGGTGTAAAGCGGAATGTTGAAGTTGACGATGACGGCCACAGCCACCAGAACGACGATGAACTGGAATCCGAAAGAAGTTATTTCGCGTGGAAAGGCGATGGCGAACAGCGACAACAGCAAGAGCGCCGCCAGGCCCAGCGCGATACGAATAGTGTTACGGATTTGATAAGCGTTCATGCTTAAGGTGTGGGTGTTGTAGGCGCGAGTGTATTCGTCGCGTCCGGCCCGGGGCCGCCCAGGTCGGCCAACAGTTCGGTTGCGGCAGTTCGATCTTCGTCACGGTCTGTTACGTTCAATTGAAGCGAGGCCCGCAAATCGGCAACGGCGCTCTCGCTCTCCCCAGCTCCATTGTACGCCAACCCGCGCTGATAGAGGGCATCGAATTTTTCGGTCTCGGTAGTTGCCTGGTCGAGGGCATTGGTCAAACTGTGGGTTGCGTCGGCGTAGGCTTCGGCCCCAATTTGCGCCAGACCCAGCCAAAAATTAGGCTCAAACAGGTCGGGGGCGCTGGAGGCGGCCCGCCTGAATTCAGGGATTGCCGAGGCATAATCGCCGCCTTCATAATAGGCCTTGCCAATTCGCAGGCGCAACTCAACCGTCGAGCCGAGGCGAATGGCCGAGTCGAAGTCCTGGCGGGCCGCCGCCGCGTCGGCCAGAACGAGTTGAAGCTCGCCCCGGGCGACAAACGCCTCCTGCAATCTCGGGTCAAGCTCAATGGCTTTGCTAAAACTGGTGAGGGCTGTCGGCGTGTTGCCCAGTCCAAGAAAAGCCTTCCCAGACAGCACCCAGCCTTCGGCATCATCGGGCCGGTAGGCCAGATACAGGTTCATCGCTTCCTGCGCCGTCGAAAAGTCGTCAGTTGCCAGAGCCAGCCTGGCTTTCACCCGATGCAAATCCAGCGCCGTCGGGTCAACGTCCAGCCCGGTTTCCAGCGCGGCGCGGGCGTCTTCGGTTTGGCCGGTGATGAAGTATTGCTCGGCCAGCCGCCACAACACCTCAACATTGTCCGGGGCCAGGCCTTGCGCCAGTTCCAGTTCGACGAGCGCATTCTCCCGATTACCCCGGCTGATATAAAAGTCGGCGGCGGCAATGTAAGGCTCGGCCCAGGCCGGTTCGTTGGACTTGGCCTGCTCGTAATCGTTGATCGGATTGCCGCCCAGGGCAAAGTTGGCCCGACCATGCCCCAGGTGCGCCGGGGCAAAATTGGAGTTGATCCGGAGGGCCGAGGTGAAAGAACTAAATGCCCGGTTGTAGTCTTTCTTCTGCAAATAAATCTCGCCGCTGTAGTAATGCGCCACATAGTTATCCTTGTTTTCCTGAAGCGCGTCTTTGAACAACGAGAGCGCCAGGTCAAGGTCGCCTGCATCATAAGCGTTCTTGCCACGAGAGTAGGCTTCCTCGGCAAAGAACACAGGCGTGAACGGCGGGGGTGTGGGCGTGAGAGTCGCCGGCAACCCCAGGAAGAATTCAACCGGGGTGAGGTTTGCGCCAACGATGGGTGTGGCGGTGCGAATGGCCGGGGTGGCGCTGGGGATTTCGGTGGCGGTGGCCGTTAAGGTGAGAGTTGGGGTATTCGTCGGCGGCGGGGTGAGGTTGGCCAGCCGGTTGCGTTCGACAATAAAGTTGAAAGCCAGGAATCCGCCTGCCCCTAAAATGACGGCCAACAAAGTGACGATGAGTAGCGTTTCCAAACGGCGGCTGCGGCGGAAGCCAAGTCCGCCGCGCCGGGCCTGAGGTTGAGTCCTGGTTTCGGGCGTGACGCCGATCACTTCAATGTTCAGGTCAGCCCGCATCTCGGGCGGCAAAGCGCCCAGCAGGGCCAGCCCGCGCTTGGCCGTCTTGTTGTTCGGGTTGAGTTTGAGGACGGCGTTCAGGCAATAGACGCGCTCACGATCCGACTCTACGACCGAGCTCATCCACAGCCAGGCCTGCTCGTTCTTCTGGTCGTAGCGCAGGTAGCGGGTGAACTTGTCTCGCGCTTTAGCGCGTTCGCCGCGCCGGGCGGCGTCAATGCCTTCAACAAGCAATTGGTTGTCAACAACGGGGCTGGACATATCGGTCAAAGTTTAGCATGGATTGATACGAGGGACAATTCGATTGCGGGCTGTATAATCGCGGACAATGCTCAAACGATTCTTCTGGCTCACCCTCTGGCTGGCGGCTTGTGGGGCAACGCCTGCGCCCACGCTGGGCGTGCCAACAGCGATTCTGCGCCCCCTGCCCTCTTCGACCTTCACGCCGGTCTTGCCGACTCTCGCCTCATTACCCACAACCACCGTCGCCCCAACGCTCGCCCCGTGGGCGGAGCCCATGGCGGCCAGCCCGACGCCCGTCGTCTACGTTGTGCAAAGCGGCGACACGTTGATCGGCATTGCCGTTCGCTTCAACATCACCCTCGAAGCGCTGGAAGCCCTCAACCTCGGCCTCGACCCGGCCAACCTGCAACCCGGCCAAACCCTCATCATCCCGCCCGGCGGCGTGGACTCTGCCGCGCCGCTGACGGCGCCGACGCTCGCCCCGCTTTCGGTGACGGCGGACCCGTTCACCTGCCAAACCACGCCAGCGGCCAGCCTGATCTGTTTGAGCGAATTTGTGAACTCGACGAATGACTCCATTGTCAACCTGGCCGTGCAAGCGACGCTGACGAACGACGACGGGGCCGTCGGCTCTGTGGGAGTGGCTTATTCACCCCTCGACCTGATCCCGCCCGGCGCCGCCGTGCCGCTGGCCGTCGTCTTCCCGGCCCCGGCCTCTGGCCGCCAGGCCGTCGCCTCGGTGGCCCAGGCCGACTCGGGCGCAGGCCTGGCCGACCGCTTCACGCTGTTGACGGTGAACGACCTCAACGGCGTCCCGACAGAAGGCGGCTTTACCGTGAACGGGATCATCGCCAACTCTTTTCCCGCCAATGTTCACTCAATCGTCGTGATCGCCACTGTGTATAATTCGTCTGGCTCGGTGGCCGGCTATCGCAAAATCACGCTTGAGGAGCCTTTGGCCGCCAACGCCGACGCCGCTTTTTCAATCGCCTTGCCGGGCGTTGGCGATGTTGCCCGCTGGGCCGCCATCGCACAAGGCCGCACTCGATGAAAGACAATTTGGCCAAGAGACTCATTCGCGGAACTTTTGATCTGGCGTTTTGGACGCTCACGCGCCGCGCGTATTATGGCCTGGAGAACACTCCGCAACACGGGCCGTTCCTGATAGTGGTGAATCACCTGAGCATCATTGATCCGCCGTTTGTTTACACCGCCTTCCGCCTGCCCGACATGGTGGTGTTGGCGGCAGACAAATACAAGACCAACCTCTTCATGAAATGGATAGTCGAAACGATAGGCGGGGTGTGGATCAACCGCGGCTCGGGCGACCGGGGCGCAATGAAGGCGGCGCTCGACGTATTGAAGCAGGGCAAGATTCTGGGCATGGCCCCGGAAGGCACGCGCAGTTCGAGTCACGCCCTCATTGAAGGCAAGACCGGGGCGGCGTTCATCGCCGCCAAAGTGGGCGTGCAACTTTTGCCGGTGGTGATGACGGGAACCGAAAAAGTTTACGCCGGCTTCAAACGGCTCCGGCGCACCGACATCACGCTCAGAGTCGGCCCGGCCTTCACCCTGCCGCCGCTCGACCGCGAGTCGAAGACCGAAGCTCTGGAGGCGCACACCCACGAGATCATGTGCCGCCTGGCCGCGCTCCTGCCCGAAGACTATCACGGTGTTTATCGGGGCGACCCGCGCATCGCCGAGATCAGGGCCGCAACGCCGCCGTTGAAAAAGCACAAGCGCCATCCGAAACCGTAACGCGATATATTCCCAGACCCTAAAGGTCTCGAAGACCTTTAGGGTCTAACCTTTGCATGCGAGTCATCCGCGCTTCTGAGATTGGCGAGTACGTGTTTTGCCGCCGGGCCTGGTGGTTGCGGCACGTTCGCGGCTTGAGATCGGCCAACGTTCGCGAACTGGCTGGCGGCACGGCGGCTCACGCCCGGCACGGCTGGCTGGTTCAAGCCTCAGCCGCCTTGCGCGTGGCGGCCTTGATTCTCTTTCTCGCCGCCCTGCTCTTCTTCGCCGTCTCTTTCTTATTCCCATCCTGATTTAGAACACAAAGGCACAAAGCCCTAAAGCTTTTCTTCGTGTCCTGGTGTCCACGACATGCTCCCCCTCTTTCTGATTCTGCTGGCCCTGCTCTTCTGGTTTCTTTCGCAGAGAGCGCAACGCGCCAGCGGCCTGCCAACCGGGCGTGTGGTGTACACCGACACCGGAGCGTGGGGCCGGCTGGAGAAGCCGCTCTTCTCAGCCCGGTATCAACTCACTGGCAAGCCGGATTATCTGATGCGTGAGAGGTCGGGCTACGTTCCGGTTGAGGTCAAGTCGGGGCGAGCGCCCGCCGAGGGCGCACATGCCTCACACATCTATCAACTGGCCGCGTATTGCCTGCTGGTGGCCGAGGCTTACGGCCAGCGCCCCTCGCGCGGCCTAATCAAGTACGCCGACAAAACGCTGGCCATAGACTTTACGCCTCAGTTGGAATCTGACTTGCTGGAACTACTGGACGAGATTCGGGCCGACGGGGAAGCCGACGATGTGGCTCGCTCGCACAACTCGGCGGCCCGTTGCAGGGCGTGCGGATTCAGAGAAGTGTGTGATCAGGTAGTCGAGTAGTCGGGTAGTCAGGTGGTCGGATGGCTCAACCGCCTCCACTCCTCAATCGTCAACGTCTCGGCCCGGCGCGCCGGATCGATCTCGGCGGCGCGCAGTAGCTTCTCCGCCTCGGCACCATTCAACTTCAGCCCGGCAGACAGCGAGTTTTTGATCTGCTTGCGCTTCTGGCTAAACCCCGCTTTGACCACCTCGAAGAAACGATCGGCCTCCGTCCCGCGCAGAGGCGGCTGATCGAAAAGATTGATGCGGACGATGGCCGAGTCCACATCCGGCTTGGGATAGAACGCGCCCGCCGGAATGTGGCCGACGAGGTGCGGTTGGCCGTAGAACTGCACGCTCACGGCCAGCAGGCTCATGTCGGGCGGCGCGGCGCAAATGCGCCCGGCCACTTCACGCTGGACGGTGAGGACGATGACCGAGGGTTGAAACTCGGCTTCGAGCAGGCGGCGGATAATGGCTGAGGTGAGGTAATACGGGATGTTGGCAACGACTTTATAGTTACTAGTAATTAGTGATTGAAGATTGACGGTGAGGATGTCGCCGTGAAGGAGGGTGACGTTGTGAAAGCCGGCGAGGGTGTGGCGCAAGACCGGGATGAGGCGATCATCCAGTTCGACGGCGACGACGCGAGCCGCCGCTTGGGCGAGTTGCCGAGTGAGGCTCCCGGCCCCCGGCCCAATTTCCAGAACCACGTCGCCCAGCCCAACGTCGGCGGCGGCCACGATCCGGCTCAGCACAGCCTCGTCAAACAAAAAATTCTGGCCGAGACTCTTTTTGGGCTTGACTTTGAAGCGGCGAAGGGTGTCACTCAAATCCATTTCAGGGCAAAATCCATTTGATCTGGTCGGCGGGCGGCACAGGGCCAACAAAGTAGACGGTGACGTAGTCGTGCCACGAGACGTAGTTCCAGTCGTCGTAGCCCAGGTCAATCATTTTGCCTTTGACACCGCCGCCGGTGTCCTCGGCGGCGACAAAGCCGTAGCCCGACACGTAAAGTTGCGTGCCGAGCGGCATCACGTTGAGGTCAATAGCGGCCATGCCGATGGTGAGCGTCTTGCCGGAGCGGGTGCGGCCATACCAGGGCGCGGTTCGCGGCGTGCCGGCGCGCGCGGCTGAATACGAAGTAGCATACATTCGCACCGCCCGCCAGTATTGAACCGGACCGCCTGCCGTGTCGAGCGAGCGCAGGACGATTTGAGTGCCGTAGCCGATGATGCGCGGCTGGGGTTGGGCGGCCACCCATTGATCTTCAACCGTCCGCGAAACTTCGATCCCATTTTCGAAGCGCACGCGCAGGCGCGAGGCCGTCACGCCGTTCGTCCCGGCTTGCACGAGGCGCGTGTTGTCAATTTCCAGATCGGGCAAAGCCTGGAATTGGGTGGTGTAAGCGAGCGGTTGTTGTTCGGTGGCAATTTGCTCGACGACGCGAACCACTCGAATGGGTGAACCGTCGGCGGGCGGCGGGTCGGCTAAAGAGGGGGCGACGATGTCCAGCCCCACGACGGCCACCCCGGCCTCGGCCAGCACTTCGGCCACGGTCGCCCGCCGGGTGCGCGTCGTCATCGTCGCCCCGTCCACCTCAATCGTCACCGGCAGGGCGCGAGTGATGGTGACGGTGAGGCCGGGCGTGAGCGGCGAGTCAAGCGAGGGCGTCACGCCATCGGCCAAATAAGTGGCGATGTCCGCCTCGGCCAGCGCCTCGCCAACCGTGAGGGCCGAGGTGATCAGTGTTTGCTGAATGCTGTTATCGAGAATAGTGATCGGCCTGGCGCGTTGGATGACGACGGTGTGCGGCACAGCGCCTGCCGTGTTGAACGCGTCTGCATCGGGCGCGAGGCGTTTGCCGTCCACGTAAACGGAATCGTCGGGCGCGAGGGTGCGGCCTGCTTCGAGGAGAATGGCCGAGAGTTTTTTCTGGTGAGTGTGGATGGTGGTGGTCTGGCCGCTGTCTACAATTTGCACCGCCTGGGTGCGGATGAGGGTGATAGTTTGGCCTGATCCCAACGGCTCGTCCGCGCCCGGCTGGAGGATGTCTTCAGGCTGGAGGGCGATCCCGGCGGCGCTCACTGCTTCGCCGACGGTTCCGGCCCCGGTGTTGAAGGTCACGGTTGAGCCGCCGTCGTGAAGGGTGACCGTTTTCTGCGTCAGGGCAAAACCGGCCAGGCCGAGGATGACGAGGCTGACCGGGAGGATGAGAATGAGCCAGCGAGGCAGTGGGTAGCCAGACATGAAAAGCAATCAGCGGTCAGTGATCAGCCCTCAGTGGTTGGCGTGGAGAAGACGCTCGCTGATGGCTAATTGCTGACCGCTGACAGCTAACAAATAAGTCCCGCGACGATGAAACTCCAGCTCGGCAGACTGCGGCACCCCAGAATGATTCCGTACCGGTGCTCCCTCTCGGGCCTGGCGGGATTCGGGAAGTTCTGGCCGCGCAGGGCCAAGCCTTCAACGCCCCACCGTCGCGAGAAGCATTATACCAGAGCGGAGAGGGTGGGATTCGAACCCACGATGGTGTTACCCATACTCGCTTTCCAAGCGAGCGCACTAGACCAACTATGCGACCTCTCCAGGTTGGACGCGGGAGATTATATCATGCCTCACCCCCACCCCGGCCTGTCGGCCACCCCTCCCCCTCTCCTGTCGGCGTTGCTCGACAGGAGAGGGGGAGGGGCCGGGGGTGAGGCGCATTACGTTCCTCAATTGTTTCAGGGCCGTTTCAAAAACAGGGCTTGAGCAGGCCAGAACAAGCGACAGCGAGCCGAATCCTTATAAAATGGGAGTCATGAAAGGCAAAACTCACCACAAACGCGGCCAAAGTTTTACGGAACTTGCCATCTTCATGCCAATCCTGATTCTGCTGTTGGCCGGGATGGTCGAGGTTACCTTTTTATTTAACGACTACCTGCAAATGCTGGACGCTGTGCGCAATGGCTCCCGCGAGTCGAGCGACAGCGACCCATTCCCCGGCAATGTTGATTCAGCTCCGCCATCAGCTGTGTCTGGCGCTTACGACGACTACAAAGATTGCTCAACCACCCAGAACTTCTTCCGGCGGACCGGTTGCAATACCAACGACGGCTTAGGCCCGCTCAAAATGAATTTGAGCACGCCGTATAGCGGCGCTGTCGTCAACACCTGCAATGGCACGGGCCAGAGCGCGACTTTTCAGGATGACATTGTAATTTCAATTTTTTCAATTGCCAGAGTTGGCGCCTCTGGCTCAGAAACGTTGGAACTTAAACGCTACGACAACAACCAGGTGTCGGGTGGCGTCGGTCAGCTTGTTGAAGACACCAACCAAAGTGGTTGGTCACTGATGGACGATTTCATGTCTACCAGCTTCGGCGGCGTTGGCAATATGTGTTCAGCCGTGACCATTGCCCAGATTACCACCCGACTCAGCGGCACTAACATCCCGCTGGTGCCCAACACCGCCTTTGTGCTGGTGGAAGTTTTCAAGCGACATTATCAATTGTTCAACGTCCCCGGCTTCGGCGACGTCATCCCAAATCCCATTCCGGTAGTCTCTTATGCCATCTTCCCACTTGTTTCGGCGGAACCCACGCCAACGCCCTAATCGCTCCTCGGCGCAACACACGCTCGCCGAACGCGGCCAGAGCGCCGTCATTTTGGCGCTCATGTTCATCTCCCTGCTGGCCTTTGTGGGCCTGGCGACTGACGCTGGCATCATTTACATGAGCTTCGGCCAACTGCGCCGCGCCGCCGATGCGGCGGCCTTGAGCGCCGCCAGCCAGCTACGTGAAGCGCGCCCAATCAATCAAATTACTGAGGCCGCCACCCAGTACGTCCGCCTGCAAAACATTCAGGTGGGTGCCGGCGACGTGGTCGTTGAAACATGCGCTGACTCGGTGCCCACGTTTGGCGAAATCCCGGACAGCAAAACCCATGGCAAAGTGCTCCTCGACCCGTCCATTTGCACCTTCCCGGTGCGTAAGCTTGTGCGGGTGACGGTGACAACTAACGTGCAACTGGCCTTCATGCAACTCTTCGGCTGGCGCGACCCGATCCCGCTCACCACCTATGCCGTGTCCGAAGCCGCTTCGTTGGAAGTGATTCTGGTGATTGATACTTCGTATTCGATGGTATACGACTCATCGGGTTCCAACGGCGTGGACGACGACCATGACGGTTGTGTGGATGAAACCGCCGGGCAAGGCTGTGACGCCAACAACCTGAACGACAACTGGCTGAGACAAGTAGTTGACCTAGTGCCTTCTGCAGGTGATGGCGATGGCGTTGATCTGAGGCCTAATTGTAATTTGGTGACGGCGCAGGGCAACCCGACGATTGGCGATCCGATGTCGGGCGGATCGGGGCTGTACGGTTTCACTTACGGCAGTCCGGCTCAGTCCTACCTGCCAACCGAGTACATCCCCTCAGATGTAGGCACGATTGCCAGCCCGATCCATGCTTGCAGGCCGTTTGAATGGGTGCGTGACGCCGCCGTAAGGTTTGTGTCCACCTATGTCAAATTCCCCTACGACCGGGTGGGCATCGTCACCTTCGCCCAGCAGTCCACCAACCCGGCTACCAATGGCATGGGATTGATCCAGAGTGTGGGTAGCACCAACTCAACCAGCGTCACAGCCACTGTCAATGCTCTCAAGGCCATTGACGTTTCGGTGCCGCCATATTGCGAAGACCCGGATACCGATGGCAACCCCAACAACGATTGGTACAACACTTTGCCCGGCGCGCTCGGCGCTTGCTACTCAACTGACACTGGTGATGGACTAAAAATCGCCAAAGAAGACCTGGACTTGTACTCGCGGCAGAACGCTTTGCGCTTCGTTATCTTCCTTTCGGATGGCGCGGCCACCGGCTCATTGCCCACTGCCGCCCAAGCCTGGGGAGCGCCCGGCAAGTATGCCTGTCCTAACAACTTAACCAACGATCCCGATTACTTCTTTTATAGACCGTGCTCCGCTGACGGCAACTCAAGCTTGAGTACCCGGCATGCCAACACTGACATTAACTACGATGCCGACGATTATGCCCGTGATCAGGCTGATGTTTTTGTTGACCCAGACAAACCCACTATTCTCTTCACCATTGGCCTGGGGGCAGAAGTGACGCAAAACCCCGGCGTGGGCAGTGACACCAGTTGCCCGGCGGCGCAGTGCAATTCGGACAGTTTGCCGAGCGGCGAGCAACTCTTACGTTACATCGCCGATCAGGGCGACGGTAGCGTTGGTTCGGAGTGTAGCCGCGACGCCAACTGGTTGTATCAGGCCACCATTGGCACTTCCTGTGGTAATTATTTCTACGCTCAGGGCGGGGCCAATCTGGCCGCCATCTTTACTCAGATCGCCGATGAAATCTTTACCCGGATTACGGAGTAACAACCAACATGACTTCTCCTTCACCCAAACATCAACGCCATCGAACCCTTCGAGCGCAAAGCATGGTCGAGTTCGCGCTCTCCCTACCCATCCTGCTTCTTTTGATCATGGGTATCGTGGAATTTGCCCGTATGTTGCACGCCTTTCTGGCGGTGGAGAACGCCGCCCGCTTTGCTGTGCGCTACGCCACCAGCGGCCAATGGGATGATGCTTACTGCGAGGATTTTCAATCACCCCATCCGCAAGCGGATGCTGATACCGAAAAGTGCTCATCATCTGCCGAGCAGGATGCCGCCCGCCTGCCCTCCATTCGTGACGCGGCCCGGGCCGGTGGAGCCGGCATTTCCATGGGGCCAGCACCCTCCAACAAATATTCGCCAGATCGCGAAAAAATCGCTTTCTTCTACACGACTATTTGCTCTACGCGAGATGGCCCTGACGATGACAATAATGATGGAAAACCCTATGGCAAAGGTGAAATCCCTGACTTCACCCCTCTTGGCCCCGGCTTTCCGCCTGACGGCGACCTGGAAGACTGCCAACCCACCGAAGATGCAGGCGGCCCCGGCGATAAAGTCATCGTCATGGTGCGGTTCAACCATCCCCTCATCACACCCATCACCGGTCTGTTGAGTTTCTACGGCAACGCTACCGGCGCGCCGCCCGGCTTCGGCAGTCAGGTCACCCTGCGTGCCCAGCGCGAGGGCATCGTCGAACGCTTCCGCATTTCGGATGTCGCTGAGGTGGGCCAGAACTTCAGCACTAGAACCGAAACTTTTACGCCCACATCTACAGCTTCGCATACGCCCACCTTTACGCCTACCTCTACAGCCACGAAGACGTTTACGCCCACCAACACCTTCACGGCTACCAAGACCTTTACGCCTACCAACACGGCGACCTCCACTAACACCACTGCTCCGACCAACACGGCCAGTGCTACTGCCTCGCCCAGTTGCGGCATTCTCACCACCGATTCAACCGAGCCGCTCTACGGCACTGGCATCACAAGTGATGGCGGCAACAACCGGATCATCTCCCTGCTGACCAACGTCAGCCCGACCTACGACGCCATCCTCACCAGCGTCAGGCTGGACTGGAACGGCGGCTGGCACGATCAGGTGGGCACGCTGGCCGGGCAAACTCTCACCAAGTATCAATTGGGCAATAACGACATTTTGGACCTCTCGCCTGACCTAAGCCTTAGCACAGGCGCAATAAACGTCACCCATACCTTTACGGCCAGCGCCGCCGCCCGCACGATTAGCAAGAGCACCAATGCGAAATTCAAGCTACTCCTGGCACTCAACGAGTCCTACCTGCATGGCCGCGACTTCCGATTGACTATTAACTACACTGTCGGCGGTTTGAACTGTAGCATTCTGGTTCAGGGCCGCTATGGGCCAACCGTCACCGCCAATGTGCCGGCCGGCGTCGTCAACGGGCCGTTCACCATTGGGGCCAACGCCGCCGACACAGGTGAAGCGGGCTCGATCAACGAAGTGGTGTTCGACATCTACAATTCCGCCGGAATCAAAGTGCTGTCGTGGCGCGAGACCGGCGCGCCTTACTGCGTGAATGGCGACACGGGCGGGGTGTGCAAGACTCTCACTCCCGGCCTCAACTGGCCGGCCAGCAACAACAGCGGCCCCGGCGGCGGTCTGATCACCAACGACAACTACACAATTTACATCACCGCCAAAGACAACGACCCGCATAAGCAGGTAACGCGAATCATAGCCACGATCTCGCTCAACGCGCCAACACTCACGCCGTCGCCGACATTCACCCGGACGAACACGCCTCCGCCCACCAACACCCCCGGCCCGACCAACACGCCGACGATCACCCGGACGCCGACCAAGACCTTCACGCCGAGCCAGACCTTCACGCCCGCGCCGCCGACCAGCACCTCCCCGCCGTCGAACACGCCGACGAAGACTCTGGTTCCCTCGGCGACGTTCACCCGCACGAATACGGCCACGCGGACGAACACACCGACGGCGACGTTACTCTTCACGCCGACCTACACCAACTCACCGACGCCGTCGAAGACGCCCACGCCGACGAACACCAGAACACCAATCCCTCCCGGTGGCTAACCATTCTCTTCCAGCTTCAGTTCAAGACCCTTCGGGCAAAACCCGGAGGGTCTTTCTTTTTGCCAAAGCACCTTTGTCCTAACTGCGCCGCGCCCGGTTTTACTTTATAATCTGCCCATGTCTTCCGCGCCCTTCTCACAAACCTGGCAACGCTGGCTGACGGCCCTGAGCGTGGCCGGTTTGCTCTCGCTGTTGGCGCAACAAATAGACTGGCCCTTCGCCCGTCTCCTGCAGTTTGCCCTGGAAGCCATCGTCGTCGCATTGGCCCTCCAGCTTCGGGCCAAGAGCCAACCTGCCCTCCAGCCGGCTTGGGATGCGTTGGCCGTCGGCCTCTTCATCTGGCTGGTCAGCAATCTGCTCACGGCCCTGCTGGAGGCCTTCACCCGCTCCACTTCCCTTGCGCCGTCTATCATTGACTTGATCCGCCTCGTCGGCTACCCGCTCCTGGCCTTCGGTCTGTGGCGCTATCCTATGGGCGCCCGCAACCGCGCCACCCGCCTGCGCGTCCTGCTCGACCTGCTCCTGGCCGTCGGTTGTGCCGCCGCCATCATCTACGACCTCAGCCTGCGGCCCCTGTTGGCAACGGCCCAGGCGACGTTTACAGAACCAGCCATTATCATCTGGCAGGCGGTTTATCCTTTTGCCGCACTCCTGCTCACCCTGGCCGCTGTGGCCGTAATCTTACGCGCCCCGCCTGCCGGCCTGCACGCCTCCCTCATCATCGTCGCCGTCGGCCTCATCACCGCCGTCAACTTTAGCCCGGCGCTAGGGCAAATCATCATCGGCTTGGGCGCGCTCCTAGTCGGCGCGGGCGCGTGGCCCGGCCTCGACCTGCCCCGCCTCGGAAGCCGCCGCACCCGCCTCATCCAAATTGCCCAGCGCTTCCTGCCGGTGCTGGCCGTGCTCACCCTTTTTGTCGAAACCATCTCTCTACAATTCGTCACCAGCCAGGCCGACGCCACCAGCCTCTACCTGGCCATCCTCTTCAGCGCCCTGCTCGTCGTGCGGCAGGGTGTTCTGCTTGGCGAAACCGATCTCCAACAATACGCCCAACTCGTTAACAGCACCACCGACGCCGCCTTCGTTTGCAAAGAAGATGGCCGGCTCCTGCTGGCCAACCCGGTGACTTATAACCTGCTCGGACTGCAACCCGGCGACGAACTGGGCAACCGGACTCTGGCCGACCTCTTTCAACCCCTGCCACCCGCCTCGGTCGGGGAGATTCTCGTCCTGGCCCGAACCGGCAGCTGGCAGGGCGAAGGCTCGGCCAAAACGGGGAGCCGTCCCATCACGCTGGCGCTTTCCCTGAACACCCTGCGCGACGAGGCCGGGATCGTGGCCGGGCTGGTCGGAGTCGGGCGCGACGTCACCGAGCGCAAACACATGGAGTCCAAGCTTCGCAGCCTCAACGCCCAACTGCTCGAAGCCCAGGATCGCCTCATGCGCGCCAACGCCGACCTCGAGCTCAAAGTGACCGAGCGCACCGCCAACCTGGAGTCGGCCAACCGCCAGCTCGAACAACAAAACGCCGAACTGCAAACGCTCGACGAACTCAAATCCGAATTCATCTCCCTGGTCTCGCACGAACTACGCGCCCCGCTCACCAACCTCAACGGCGGCCTGGAGTTGATGCTCACCCGTGACAAAGAGATGTCGCTCAAGTCGCGCGAGGCCCTCACCCTCATGAGCCGCGAAGCGCGCCGCCTGACCAAGATCGTCGAAACCATTCTCGACATCTCAGCCTTTGAGGCCGGGCAGTTGCCCATCAAGATCGCCCCCCTTTCGCTCAACTCGCTCCTGCCTTCAGTGGTCGAGCAATTCCTCTCCAACCCCAACGTTGACCGTCTTAACCTGAACCTGCCGCCCGACCTGCCGCCCGTCCTGGGCGACGAGCGCGGGTTGCGGAGCGTTTTGTTTCAACTTATTGACAATGCCTTCAAATATGCACCCGAAAGTCCTGTTGAAATTTCGGCCCACTGCAACGACACTATGATCCAAATCCGGGTCAGCGATCATGGCCCCGGCATCCCGAGCGACCAGCAGGGCAAAGTGTTCGGCAAGTTCCATCGCGCCCAGCAAAGCGATTCGCAAAAAGTGTATGGCTACGGCCTCGGGCTTCACACCTCCCGCCGCTTCATGGACGCCATGGAAGGGAGCATTGCTTTGGAAAACACTCCCGGCGGCGGGGCTACATTCTGCGTTAGCTTACGGAGAGCAAACCTGTGACCACTGTTCTTGTGATTGATGACGATAGCACCCTGCTGAAATTTTTGGGCGAGTACCTGCGCGACACCAGCCTCACGGTCTTCACCACCGACAAAAGCGAAACGGCGTTGCGGATTCTCTACGACGAGCGGCCCAATATTGTCGTCCTGGACGTGATGATGCCCGGCATGGACGGCTTTGTGCTGGCCTCGCGCATCCGCGAAATCTCGTCGGTGCCGATGATCATGCTCACCGGCAAAACGTCCGAGTCCGACAAACTGCGCGGCTTCCGCATCGGCGTGGACGACTACGTGACCAAGCCTTTCAGTTTCGCCGAACTGGCGGCCCGCATCAACGCCATTCTCAGCCGCGCCCGCGACTCTTCAGCCGCCGAACGGCAACTGCACGTCTTTGGCAGTGTTTCGATTGATCTCGATCGCTGGAACGTGACCAAAGACAACGAGGCCGTCTCACTCTCGCCGACCGAGTTCAGGATGCTCAAGTTTTTGGTGGAGAACAAGGGCCGGGCAATCTCGGAAGAGGAGTTGCTTCAGGCGGTGTGGGGGCTGGAAGAGGGTGTGGAGCGAGGCTACGTGCGCCGCTACATCTGGTTCCTGCGGCAAAAACTGGAGCGCGACCCCTCCAACCCCGAAATCATCCAAACCGTGCGCGGCTTTGGCTACCGGATGAGTGATTAGTCACCCCGGAAACATTGTCGGCAGAAGCTCAGGCGCGTAACGGGCCGCCATCTCCGAACTCAGCGTATTGGTCTGGCAAACCTCGGCGTAGAGTTTGGCCGCCGGGCGTGGCCGGCGTTCCTGCGTCGCCAGGTCAAGCTCGTACAGGCCAAAGCGTTGCGACCAGCCGCGCTCCCACTCAAAATTGTCCACCAGCGTCCAATAATAATAAGCTGTCACCGGCCAGTTGAAGTTGATGGCCGACCACAACTGCCGCAAGTGCAGAATCATCGCCCGGTTGCGCCGGCCTTCGTCTTCATCGCCCCAGCCGTTCTCGGTAATCATAATTGGCTTTTTGAACCTGGCCGCCCACTTGATCGCCCGGTACAGCCCTTCAGGGTAAAGTTCATTGAGACCTAAATGATCCAGCTCTGCTTCCGGTGTGTGAAACGTGCGCCCGAACAAGGCGGCAGGTTGTGAGAGATCAAACGTCGAGCGGCGGCGCGAATAGTAGTTGACGCCCATGTAGTCCATCGTCCCGGCCAACTCTGGCAAGCGTTCGTTGACCCGGCCCAGCGGAAAAAATAATTTCCCGGTGTGAAGCGCCTGCGGGATCGCCTCGTTGAAGAGCCGGTGCTGCAGGCGCGACACCCAGCCATCAGGCGCGGACTCCGGTTTGGCCGGATCGATCAGTTGCAGGTGGTGGGCGATCCCCACCTTTGCCGCCGGCTGAAGTTCGTGGATGACTCGATAAGCCGCCGTGTGCGCCAACAACACGTGGCGAATGACTTTGAAGTAAAGCTGGATGTCTTTCTTTTGTGGCGGCCACAGGCCCACCAGATAGCTTTGATAAGCGAAGATATTGATCTCATTGATCGTGCACCAAACATCAACATAGTCGCTTAATGCTTTTACCACTTTGCGCGCAAACCGCTCAAAGTAGCCAACGACTGCGGAGTTCTCCCATCCGCCCTTCTCAGCCAGCCACAACGGATTCGTGAAGTGATGCAGAGTGACCAATGGCTCCAGGCCGCGCTCGCGCAAGCCTTTGACCATTTCACGATAATGATCGAGCGCCTCTTCGTCCCAAACGGCCAGCCGGGGTTCAATGCGGCTCCAATCCACGCTCAGCCGGTGGGCTGTTTGGCCGTCGGCGGCGGCGCGATCAAAATCCTCGCGCCAGCGTCCGCTCCACCAGTCGCAGGCCACTGCCGCCGTGCCGCCCTCGTTGATGTTACCGGGCTGTTTTTCCCAAACGGCCCAATCGCTGTTAGTCGCTCCGCCTTCCACCTGGTGGGCGGCAGTGGCTGTTCCCCATTTGAAACCGCGCGGAAAAGTATGGGTGGCTATGATCGTCATTCGTCATCCTTTGAGAGAGGCTTGCCCGGTATATTCTCTGGCGCCAGTATCCACGAACCCCACGCTTTCCGCCAGCCGAATGGAGGCCGTGTTCTGCTCGTTGACAAAGTAGAGTGGTAGTCGCCCGTCTTTGATCAGCGCGGCGGTCAGCGCCGAGAGCACGGCTTTGCCCCAGCCACGGCTCCGGGCCGCCGTTTCAGTGTAAACATAGACTTCGGCGAACCGGGGCGAGCGCCAGTTGACGCCGGCGCTGGCAACGGCGACGCCGTTGGCGTTGATCTCGAATCGCGGCCAGCCATCAGGCGTCGGGTTTGAGACTACCATGACGTTGATCTGCGGCTCGAACTTCGCCGGGTCGAGGCGGTAGATCAACAACAATTCGGGATCGGTAATGATGAGATGTTGGTTGACGGCGTTTGCCAGCGAGAGCGGCGCAGTCAGGTAATAGGCCCGGTTGGGCGCGAGTCCGGTTTGGAACAGGGAAAGGGCCGCCTGATCAGAGGCGGCCCGGACTGAGACGACGGGCCGGAACAGATCCATGCCGGTCTGTGCCTGAACTAAAAATCCGTCAATTCGATTCGCTGAGTCGCGATGCGTAAACAGAGAGACGCGGCTAGGGTTGTGATGCAATGCGTAATAGGCGGCAAAAGCGTCGGCAGGTGAAGCCTCATCAATAAATTGGCGCACTGCTGTGCGTTCATCAGAGTTAGTCATCGCGTTTTAGTTCGTATGTTCTAAAAAAATCGGCGGTGTACTGCTTCAAATCAGTACATTTACGTAGAGAATTTTAGAGATGTAATTGTTTCTTATTTGTAGTATTGGGTATATAATCCACGCAGTGCGGGCTTTCGATCATCATTGTAATTTAATTCTACACCCCATCCTTATATGAGAGCACGAAAAATTGCCCTTATCTGGATTTTGTTGATCTTCATGTTAGCCGCCTGCGGTTCTGAGGGAACGCCGACCGCAGGGGTGCTCGGCGAAGGTTATTACCCGGTTTCAGAAACTTTCACCCATTTTTATGAGAGCCGTGATGGCCCACACACGTTGGGCGCGGCTATCTCGCCTGAGTTTGCGGAAGACGGCGTCCTCGTTCAATACTTTGAGAACGGGCGCTTGGAATATCATCCTCAGTTGCCGGCAGAGAGCCAGATCATTTTAGCCAACCTGGGTGAAATAACTTATGGCCCCTCGCCCTGCGTTCCGCCCGAGAGTGTAGTGTCGGGCGCGCTGTATTTTAGCGCCACTTGTCATTCAGTGCGCCCCGAGTTCAGGCCCTTCTTTGAGAAATACGGCGGCGTATCTTTCTTTGGCTATCCCATCTCTGAGGCATACGTCGAAGACGGCCATTTGATGCAAGTGTTTGAGCGGATGGCCATTGTCTGGGATGGCGCCCGGGCTGAAGATCAACAGTTTGGCCTGGCCAGGCTTGGAAGCCGGGCTTGTGCCAACAACAATTGTTTGATTCCTCCCAGCTCTGAAAATATCAGAACTTCGACCCCAACCGCTCCACCCACGCTTGACACGATTGAGGCGTTCTATTTGACACACGGCGGGGAAAGAGTGTTTGGCTTGCCGCTCGGCGGACGACAAACAGGAAGCGACAGCGCGGTTGAGCAGGTTTTTGAAAACGCAGTCCTTTACGAAAATCCCGCCGCCTCTGAAGGTGTAAGTTTTCGGCCGCTGGGCCTGCAAACACTTGGCGGCCCGGCGCCGAGCGCGCCACAACTGGACGATCCCAATTCAGGATATTTCGACAAGTACGGCCACAACGTGGCTTATGGCGTGTATGATTTTTACAGGAAGTATGGCGGCGAAGCGGTCTTCGGTTTCCCGCTCGATGAGCTTCATGTGGCGGGCGATCATCTGGAGCAACACTTTGAAAACATCGCCATTACCTGGCATTTGAACCTGCCGACGGATCAAGCCGTGCAGTTGATGAATCTGGGGCAGAGGACTCTGCCGCCTCAACCCTCTTTTACATTACCGCCGTCAGTGCAACCGCAAATGCTCTTCGTTGTCACCGAGCCGGAATTCTCGGTTCTGGAGGCCGAGAAGAAGCAACAAACTTTGCGGGCCTGGGTGGCCGACGAAAACGGCTTGCCCGTGGTCGGGGCCAGGGTGACGTTTGTGATGAACACGCCGAGCGGCGAGTTAAAGTATGTTATCAACGCCACAGACGCCAACGGTTTCGCCTCAGTGACCTTCAAGCTCAAATCCTACAAGCCGGGCGACTTCATGTTTTACTCGGCCACTGCCGCCTACGGCGGGTTGACCGCCTCAAAGGATGATGCGTTTGTCCCCTGGGACGAGAAGTTGAAGCCGTAGAATCAAAAACTCCCGAAGGATGACACTCTTCGGGAGTTTTTCTTTGGGCCTCATTAATTGGCGTCGCGGGAACGGCGGGCAAGAACTGTTTTGAGCCAGGCAATGATCTCGCGTCGGTTGTCATTCCAGAGGTGAATGGCCGTTGGCAGCACCGATATAACAATGACGGCTACCACGATGATCAGGAAATACTTGTCTAACACTTCCGGCGGGAAGAGTTGAGCCAGGAAGTAGCCGGCCAGAGTCACGCCGATTCCCCACAACACGCCGCCAGTCAAGTTGAAAAAAAAGAATTTGCGGTATTCCATTTCCACCGCCCCGGCCACAATCGGGGCAAAGGTGCGGATGAACGGCATGAACCGGGCCAGGATGATAGTCTTGCCGCCATGTTTGTCGTAGAAGGCTTTGGCGGCCAGCAGGTTCTTGCGTTTGAACAGCAGGGAGTTTTCGCGGTTGAAGATGCGCGGCCCGGTCTTCGCGCCAAACCAGTAACCGACGTTGTCCCCAACCACGGCGGCGATGAACATGAGCGGCGCTAAAAACCAGATGTTCAACAGGCCGCGTGAGGCCAGCAGTCCGGCAGTCAAAAGCAGGCTGTCGCCTGGCAGAAAAAACCCAAAGAACAACCCTGATTCGGCAAAGATGATGATGAACAAGAGGGTGTAGCCGACATTGGCGCCGTAGCGGGTGATGAATTCGACGATTTGCTCTGTATTGAAAGGCATGATACATTCCTGTTTGGTTGAAGTAGTGAGCGCAACTTTACCACAAAACAAGGCTGTTTACGCGGTAGTTTGCTTGACAAGCCTATAGCGATATGCTAAATTACTCGGCGCTGGCTATCAGGAAAGGTCATTTGGGGTAAGGAGACATGCCTTGACTAAATCTCGGAGTGAAACAATGGTGGGTCGCTTGCGCGATCTGCAAGTCAGTTCGCCTGACGTTGAAGCGGCGGCAGTGGTGAGCGTTGATGGTCTTACCATGGCTTCCGCTCTGCCTCGCGAGGTTGAAGAAGACAGGGTCTCAGCGATGTCGGCGGCCATGCTTTCTCTTGGTGAGCGCATTGCCAGTGAGTTGGGGCGCGGCAATCTTGATCAAGTCTATATCAAGGGTGAAAACGGATACGTGTTTCTGATGGCCGTCGGGGCTGAGGCCGTCCTCACCGTTTTGGCCCGCAAAGATGCCAGGTTGGGGTTGTTGTTGCTCGATATGCGTCGGGCCGTGACCGATCTGACAAAGATGATCTAACGCGCAGGATACTCGGAGGCAACTGTGGCAATTCCCAAAAGTAGTTTGTTTTATCCCAATAAGTTTGCCCGCATCACCATCCTGGCAATGGAAGAAGTCATGGGCAAGAATGGCCTTAACGCCATTTTGAACATGGCCAGCCTGAGTCACCTGATTGATAATTACCCGCTTGACAATCTGGAGCGAGAGTTTGATTTTTCCGACTACTCATCTTTGCACGCGGCGCTGGAGGAAATGTACGGCCCGCGCGGAGGCCGGGGGCTGGCCCTGCGCGCCGGGCGCGCCGTCTTCAGTTCGGCCCTGAAAAACTTTGGCGCCCTGGCCGGCGTTGGTGACATGGCCTTCAAAGTTCTCCCTCTGCCCGTCAAAATCAAAGTCGGCCTGCCCTCCGTCGCCAAAGTCTTTACCCAGCTTTCCGATCAGCACTCCACGGTTGAAGAACGTGATAATGAGTACGTCTACGTCATCCATAAATGCCCCTGCTGTTGGGGCCGGAAGACCGACAAGCCGGCCTGCTATACTGCCACCGGTCTGCTCCAGGAGTGCTTCAAGTGGGTGTCAGGCGGCCATGAGTTCCGGGTGAATGAAGAAAAGTGCGTCGCGTTGGGCGATGATGTGTGCGCTTTTGTCATTCAAAAAGAACCCATCAGTTGACCCAACACGGAGGCCGCTGAGTGGCCGAAAAACAGTCCATCCTGATTGTGGAGGATGACCTCGACCTGGCAGAAATGCTCAACGCTTATTTCCGCGTTCAAGGCTACGAGGTGCACACTGCCGCCTGGGGAGAAGACGCCATTCGTATCTCCCAACGTTCCACCCCCGACATTGCCCTGCTGGACATTCGCCTGCCCGACATTGACGGCTACGAAGTCTGCCGCCAGCTCCGGGCGCACCGCCGCACCGAAAACCTGCCCATCATTTTCCTCACCGAACGCCGCGATCGTGTGGACAAGCTTCAGGGTTTGGAGCTTGGCATCGTGGATTACATCACCAAGCCGTTCGACATTCAGGAACTGCGCCTGCGAGTCCGCAACGCCCTGCGCCGGGCCAACCAGGAAACGCTGATCAACCCGGTCACCAATTTGCCTGAAGGCAAGTTGCTCGACGAACAGTTGGAGAAACTGCTCAAGTCGAACGACTGGGTGGCCCTGGCCATGCAGGTGCGGGGGCTGGACGCTTTCCGCGACACCTATGGTTTTGTGGCCGCCGATGACGTGCTCCGGGCGGTCAGCCTTATGATCAGCAACATCGTTCGCGAGGCGGGCGGCGAGAACGACTTTGTGGGTCATGCCTCGCCCAGCCAGTTCATTGTCATCACCTCCGCCGCCCGGGCCCACCAAATCGCCGACCGGGTTCACACCCGCCTCACCCAGAGCATGGATTATTTCTACCCGCTCAAAGATCGGCAGGCGGAAAGCGGCCCTGCTCACGGCGGACGACTGGCCCTGGTCACCAAAACTATCAGCGCCGGCGAGGGCCGCTTCAGCGACATGAGTTCGCTCAAGGCCGCTATTCAGAACGTCAGCAACGCCTGAAGTAAAATTCTGATCATCAGGGCCGCCGCCGACGGCTCTTTTTTTATTTATGCGCTTTTGATCGCTCTCTGTAATGCCTCGCATCCGTTCCGACCTCCTCGCCGCCCTCGGCTTTCTCATCCTGCCCTTCGTTCTCTTCTGGCCGGTCACGCTCGGCAATCGCACCCTCATTCCAGCAGATAACTTATTCTTCTTCGCGCCGTGGTCTTCTGTTCGTGAGCAGTTCAACGCCCTGCCGCCCGAAACGCCGCACAACGACCTGCCGCTCGACTTACTGCTCGAAAACTATCCCTGGAAGCGCTTCATCGTCAAATCCATTCAAGCCGGTGAACTGCCGCTGTGGAATCCACATCAATTTGCCGGAGCGCCGTTCCTGGCAACCGGGCAACACTCGGCTCTCTATCCGTTCAGCGTTCTCTTTTACATTCCCGGCCTCGACCCGCTTCGCATGTTCGGCTGGTTCATCGTCTCGCAGTTTTTCTTAGCCGGGCTGTTTGCCTACATCTTCCTGCGCGCCCTCGGCCAGAGCCGTGTCGCATCCTTCGCCGGTGGGCTGATCTACGAGTTCAGCCTCTTCATGGTCGTCAGCGTCACCTTCCCGATGATCGTCGCTGGCGCGGTCTGGCTGCCGCTCGTCCTGGCTTGCGTCGAATGGATACTGCGCCAGCAACCGGCGCTCGGCGGGCGGCCCGCCTCCCTGCCCTGGGTTGCCCTCGGCGGCCTCGCCCTCGGTTGCCAAATCCTCGCCGGCCACCCTGAAGTCGTCTACTACACGCTCCTGATCTCTGGCGCTTATTCCATATTTGCTCTGCTAGGAAACGCGTTACATGGCAGGCAAAACACTTCACGTTTGTCGTTTGACGTTTCACGCCTCATTCGCCCTTCCCTTTACCTTTTGGTCATGGTCGCCCTCGGCGTGGCTCTCGGCGCAGTGCAACTCATCCCGCTGGTAGATGTTCTTCAATATAACTTCCGTGTCGGCTCGGCCACACTCGAACAGGTGCGCGGCTGGGGCTACCCGGCGCGGCACATCCTGGCCTTCTTCATCCCCAATGTTTTTGGCAACCCGGCTCACCACAGCTACTTCGATCTATTCACCTGGCAGTGGACACCGGCCACCGTCAACGCCCTCGGCCAGCCCATCACCAAAATTGACTGGGGCCCGCCGATCACCAACTACGTCGAAGGCGGCGCGTACGTTGGAATCCTGCCGATGCTGTTGGCCGCGTTGGGCGTCGTCTCCATCTTTGGGCAAACAGAGCATCGCCAGCAAAAAATATTCTTTACCCTCCTTGCGGCCCTGGCGCTCGCCTTCGCGTTTGGCACACCGCTTTATGCTCTGATCTATTACTTGCCCGGCGTCAACCAGCTTCACTCGCCCTTTCGCTGGGTGTGGCCGTTCAGCCTGTGCATCGCCGCCCTCGCCGGTTTTGGCTTCGACTATCTCTGCGGACGCCAATCTCGTTTGTCGCTCACGCGCCTTTCGTGGGCTGTGCCTGTCGTTTCACGTTTGTCGTATGTCGTTTCACTCCTCACCGGCTTCACCCTCCTCGCCGCCCTTGCCCTCATCCGTCTCAACTTCTCCAGCTTCCAATCTCCAATCTCCAATCTCCTCCACGACCTCGCCCTCGCGGACACCGCCTTTGCCGACGCGCGAATGTTCTTCTCGTATGAAGCTGTGTGGCTGGCGCGACTCGGCGGATTACTGCTGGCCTCAGGTGTGATCCTCTACCTGGCTCGCCGGTCTGGCCGACTCTGGCAGACTCTCGCCGTCGCTCTCATCGCCGTTGACCTGCTCACCGCCAGCGCCGGGTTCAACTCCGCCGCCGACCCGGCCATCCTCAACTACACCCCGCCCGTCGTGGAGTTCCTCAAACAGGACACTTCTCTCTGGCGATTCACCACCTTTGACCCCGAAGGCAAAAAACCCTTCAACGCCAACGCCGGCTGGTTCTACGATTTCTACGATGTGCGCGGCTACGAGTCTGTTATCCCCAAGCAATACGCCGAATACACGGCCCTCATCGAGCCGCAGGGTGAACTGCAATTCAACCGCATCGCCCCAATCTCCAATCTCCAATCGCTAGACTCGCCCCTGCTCGACCTGCTCAACGTCAAATACGTCATTTCGCTGGTTGACATCCCGCTCCCCAAATACAAACTCGTCTATGATGCCGAAGTGAAAGTGTATGAAAATCTTGGCGTCTCGTCGCGCGCCTTCACCCTGCCCGAAGGTTGCGCCCTCGCCGACAACTTTGCCACCGCCGTTCAACAATACGACCCGCGCCACTTCGTCATCTTCGACCCACAACCCAACCACCTAACCACCCAACCCTCTCTCCCCATCTCCTCCTGCAATCCTGTTCCCGCCGACATCATCGCTTACGGCATCAACGAAGTCACCGTCAACATCGGCCCGGTCGAGCCGTCTTATCTCATCCTGGCCGACTCTTACACGAAAGACTGGCGGGCCTTCCTCCGCCCGGTTGACGCGGATGAAAAACAGGAGCAGGAAGTCCAGCTCTACAAAGTCAACGGCAACTTTCGCGCCGTGAAGCTGGATGCAACTCAAAGCGGCTGGACGATTCGCTTCAAATACAGCCCCAACTCAGTGAAGTTCGGCGGCTTCACCTCGGCCATTGCCGGGCTGGCCCTGGCTCTGGCCGTTGGCATGTGGCTGTGGCGCTATTTCTACCGCGAGAGCGCCGAAGACTCCACCGCCCGCCGCGTCGCCAAGAACAGCATTGCGCCGATGGCGCTCACGCTGATGAACCGGGCCATTGACCTGGTCTTCGCCGCTTTCATGTTGCGCCTGCTGGGGCCGGGCGATGCCGGCAAATACTACTTCGCCGGCGTGCTCATCACCTGGTTCGAAATCTGGACGAACTTCGGCCTCAACACTTACCTCACCCGTGAGGTGGCCCGCGACCGCGCTCACGCCAACCGTTACCTCTCAAACACCACCATCTTGCGCTTCAGCCTCGGCGCGCTTTCATTTCCGGTGCTGGCTCTGGTCATGCTTTTGCTGTCGCGCTTCTCCACGCTCGACGGCGACACATCGCTGGCAATCATCTTGCTGGCCATTGGCCTTGCGCCCTCGTCCATTTCCACCGGCCTCACCGCCCTCTTCTACTCTTACGAGAAAGCGGAATATCCGGCGGCCATTACCACGCTCACCACCCTGCTCAAGGTGACGTTCGGCGCGCTGGCGTTACTGCTCGGCTACAGTTTCGTCGGTCTGGCCGCTGTGAGTATTCTGGTCAACACCGTCACCATGATCATCCTCGGCGTGCTGGTTGCCCGGCTGTTCTTCAGGCCGCGCTTCGAGTTTGAGTCGCCGCTTCAGCGCACCATGCTCCGCGAGTCGTGGCCGCTGATGATCAACCACTTGCTGGCGACACTGTTCTTCAAAGTGGACGTGACCCTGCTCAAGCCCATTCGCGGCGACGTGGAAGTGGGCTGGTACAGCACCGCCTACAAATTCATCGAAGCCTACAACATCATCCCCTCGTTCTTCACCTTTGCCCTCTTTCCGGTGATGAGCCGCCAAGCTAACGAAGACCGCCCCGCCCTCGTCCGGTCGTATCAGTTGGCGGTCAAACTTTTAGTGACGGTCGCCCTGCCAGTGGCCGTCGTCACCACCTTCCTGTCGTCGATCCTAATCGGCGTTCTGGCCGGGAATGATTATCTGCCGTACGGCGGGATCGCCCTCACCCTCATGGTCTGGTCAATTCCGGTCGGCTGGATCAACAGCGTGACCAACTACGTGCTGATCGCCATCGGCCAGCAACGCGCCCTCACTCGCGCCTTCATCATCGGCCTGACCTTCAACGTCGTCGCCAACCTGATCTTCCTGCCGATCTATGGGTATCCTGCCGCCGCCATCATCACCATTCTCTCGGAGATCGTCGAAGGCCTGCCGTTCTACATCACCCTCCACCGGACTCTGGCGCCCATTCCCTGGTTTAACATTTTGTGGCGGCCAGCCCTGAGCGCAACGGTCATGTTTGGTGTGACCTGGGCCGGGTGGCAAATTCACCCTCTGCTTGGACTCGCGTTGGGCGGCATCCTCTACGTTGGGCTGATTTTGGGGCTGAGGGCGTTCAATGGTGACGAACAGGCGCAATTGATCAGCGTTCTGCCGTCAGGAATGCGGGCGCGGTTGGGAGCAGTGATAAAATAAGCACTCAGGAGAAATTGCCATGTCTACTTCTACAGCCATCACGATTGAAAAACTGGGAAGCGATCTGAAAGGTTTGCTTAGCCGTCTTCGTCTCGGCGAAACCATCACACTTGTTACGCCCGACGGCGCGCCAGCAGCTATCTTGATCTCCCTTAAGCCAGCGCCTGTTCAACCACCTGCTCCTGACTGGCTCCTGAAATGGGAAACGCTAGCCGAAGAAATCAGCCAGGCCTGGAAAAGTGACAAAAGCGCGATCGAAACCTTGACGGAAATGCGGCGATGAACTACGTAATAGATGCCAGTGTTTTTGTCGCCGCGGCTCGAACTGCCGAAACACACTACGCTGTCAGCGTAGAATTCCTGCGGCAAGCACAGGAACCGAATACAGTCATTGTCTGCCCAACTCTGGTCCTGGCAGAATGTTCAGCCGCCATTGCCAGGCCGACCGGAAATCCAGCACTAGCGGAAGCGCTTGTCGCCTTGATTGAAAATTTTCAGGGGCTGAACCTGGCGACTCTCACTACGCCCCTTGCCCGTCAGGCAGCAACCATTGCCGCAACTCACCTTCTGAGAGGCGCGGATTCCGTCTATGTTGCCGTTGCCCAAGAATTTGACGCCATACTGATTACGTGGGACGACGAAATGTTGAATCGCGGCGCGGCAGTTGTTTCGACAATGACTCCATCAACGTGGCTCGATACCTACAAAGCCAAAGCTTCATAAATTACCTGGAGAACCTCTTTGACTACCATCATTCGCATCCAAGACATCGCCGCCCACGCGGGCGAGACCGTGACTCTGCAAGGCTGGCTCTACGCCCGCACCGACAAGGGCAAGTTGCAATTCCTGCAAGTGCGCGACGGAACCGGCGTCGTGCAGTGCGTCGTGTTCAAGAAAGATGTATCGGAGGACGTGTTCAACGCGGCCGCCAAACTAACTCAAGAGTCGTCGGTGGAAGTGACGGGCACGGTGCGAGCCGAGCCGCGCGCCCCCGGCACACCCGGCGGCTTCGAACTCGGTGTGGCCGACGCGCGCGTGGGACAGGTCGCCCACGAGTACCCCATCTCGCCCAAAGATCACGGCGTCGAATTTTTGATGGACTGGCGGCACTTATGGATTCGCTCGTCGCGCCAGTGGGCCATCCTGCGAATCCGGGCCACCATCATGCGCGCCATCCGCGAGTGGCTGGACACGAATGGCTTTCTGGAAATGTCCACCCCGATCATCACCCCGTCGGCGGCGGAGGGCACCAGCACCCTGTTTGAGATTGATTACTTCGGGGAGAGCGCCTACCTGGCCCAGACCGGCCAACTTTATAACGAAGCCAACATCGGCGCGTTCGGCAAAGTCTATTGCTTCGGCCCCACCTTCCGCGCCGAAAAGTCCAAGACCCGCCGCCACCTCACTGAATTCTGGATGGTCGAACCTGAGATTGCCTATTGCGATTTAGATCAGTTATTAGTGATTGAAGAAAATTTTGTGTCGCACATCGTGCAGACTTGCCTGCGCGAGCGAGCCGCCGAACTCAAGGCGCTGGGCCGCGACACCAGCGTTCTCGAAAAGATGGTTCCGCCCTTCCCGCGCATCACTTACGACGAAGCCGTCGAACGGTTGAAGAAACTCGCCGCCGAAGAGACCGACCCGGAAAAGAAAGAGTTGTTGAAAATTGAATGGGGCGACGACTTTGGCTCGCCGCACGAGACCGAGCTAACCAGGCAATTCGAGAAGCCGGTGTTCGTCGTCGGCTACCCAACGGCAATAAAGGCCTTTTACATGGAACCGTGGCCGGGCCGCCCCGAAGTGTGCAAGTCGGCTGATTTGCTCGCGCCCGAAGGCTACGGCGAAATCATCGGCGGCTCGGAGCGCATCTCCGATCACGACACCCTGCTCCAGCGCATCCACGATCACAAACTGCCGGTTGAGAACTATAAATGGTATCTCGACCTGCGGAAGTATGGAACCGTGCCCCACTCCGGCTTCGGCCTGGGCGTGGAGCGCACCGTGGCCTGGATTTGCGGCACGGAGCATATCCGGGAGACGAACCCGTTTCCGAGGATGCTACAGAGGAATTACCCGTAAATTACAGAGACGACCCTTGAGGTCGTCTCTGTTTTCAATCTCGTTCTATAATCCCCATAAGACTTTGATGTGCCCGGTAACCCTATGGGCTGGCGTTAGCCTCTTTCCAGCAACCCTCATGCCAGGTGAAATATGCTACAACTGCTAACAGATATTGCAAGGCTTTTACAGCCGATCCAACCGATCATTCAGGCAGTTCAGTCGATTGTTGAAATGTCGTTATTGATCTTTGCATTTATATTTGCAAGAGAACTTCGCGAGTCGATCAATGCTCGATATTTAGATGGCATGAAATTTGTCAGAGACTTAATAGCGACTGAGCAAGCAGCCAACAATCGCAAATGGGTGTACCAAGAGTTAGAGAAAGCTGTCAGACCTCTTTCACCAGAAAATACCGAAAAGCTACATGCCATCTGTAGAGATTTTGACAACATCGGGCTGTTGTGCCGTCATAAACTACTCCCCGCGAATATCGTTGCAGAAACGTACAATCGGAACATCTTAGACATGTGGAAGCGGCTCAAACCATTCATTCTCGGATGGAGACAGATGTTAGGTGATGAGGATTACTACGCTGAGTTTGAGTGGCTTGCTAGTAAGGCAAGCAAGGCAGAAAAACGACTCGCTAATAAACGGCGCATAAAACGTCTGTTTTCTAATCCGCTGAAGAATTCTCTTCGATAGCGCATGCCTAAGAAGAAGCCAGCCCCGCCTAAGCCAAAAGCCAAGCGTCGCCCACCAAAGCCTCCCGGTTATTGGAACGACTTCGCCAATCTTGAGCGAGAACTGCGCTCCTTCATTGCCGAACATGACACGGGTAGTGTCATGCCGACTGTAGAGAAGTTGATCTCTTCAGGGCGTGTAGATCTGATTAGTGCAATTGGCAAGCACGGCAGCTTTCCGGCTGTAGCCAAGAAGCTTGGTCTTGAGCGACCCAATGCCCATAGATCTAAAGGTCACTGGAGCGATTTCAAAAACGTTGAAGAAGAACTGCGGATATTCATCGCTGAACAGGGTGTCAGTGATGTCATGCCAACCAACCGCAAACTCCGCGATGCAGGGCATGGCAGTTTGGCTGCAGCGATTCGCCAGCATGGTGGCTTTGCGGCTGTAGCCAAGCAACTGGGTCTGGAACGCCCACACGCCAATAAACCAGCAGGCTATTGGGATGAATTTGCGAATCTTGAGCAAGAGTTACGCGCTTTTATCACTGAACATGGCACGGACGGCAACATGCCAACCCAGGCCGAGCTAGCTACTGAGAAGCGTTTTGATTTGAATGCGGCGATTGGTAGGCATGGTGACTTTCAAACGGTAGCTGAGCGACTTGGCTTGAAGCGCCCAAGCGCCCACAAACCTATGGGCTACTGGGACGATTTCGCGAATGTCGAACGAGGGTTGCGAGCTTTTATCGCTGAGTACGGTACAAATGGCATCATGCCAACCTATATCCAGTTGACTGACACCGATCATAGACACTTGGCTGATGCAATTTATAGGCATGGTGGCTTTTCGGCTGTAGCGAAGCGGCTTCGACTGGAACGGCCAGACACTCGCAAGCACAAAGGTTATTGGGATGAATTTGAGAATGTCGAAAGGGAACTCAGAGCCTTTATTGCCAAGCATGGCACGGCAGGCATCATGCCAACTGAACCCGAAATGATCGCTTCAGGATATAGCAGGTTGGTTGGTGGAATTAGCAAGCAAGGCGGCTTTCCGGCTGTGGCAAAGCGGCTTGGGTTACAGCGTACTCACGTATCACCAGGTTACTGGGAGAATTTTACGAATGTTGAGATGGAACTACGCGCCTTTATCGCTGAGCACAGCATAGATGGTGTTATGCCAACTGCCCGAGAATTGACCATTTCGGGCCGTGATGATCTAGCAAATGCGATCCGCAAGCACGGCGGCATACCAGTTGTAGCTGAAAGGCTTGGTCTGGAACAGACCAATAAGCCAACAGGCTATTGGAGCGATTTCGCGAACGTCGAACGGGAACTGCTCACCTTCATTACAAAACAGGGTAAAAATGGCATCATGCCATTGGTACGTGAATTAATTGCTGAACAGAGACACGACTTAATAAGTGCAATTGGCAGATATGGTGGTTTCTCAGCTATCGCTCACCGCCTCGGTCTTGCTTACATTGGCTACGAAATCATCACCCCTCGCACCGCCTCCTCCGTCGAAAAAACTGCCCGCGCCCTTCAACCCCTCGCCGAGTCCAACCTCCTCAGCCCCGCCCAAGTCATGGTCATCCTGCGGCGGGCGGGGCTGTTGGAGTTTCGCAATCAGCGCGTTGTCAAGTTGGGCGCGAGTCTGGCGCGTGGCGATCACGCCGAGATCGAGTCGGCCCTTGCCAATTTGGTGAGCGGGGGCGAAGAGATTGCGACTGAGACCGTCGCCCTTGAAGAGCGCGACGACCTCACGGCGGCGGAGGCCGAGGCGTTGTTGGGCGAGGGGCTGGGGATGGGCGAGAGTTCAACTCTCGCCCCAACCCTGCTGACCCCTACCGCGCCCGACACGGAAGGCGAGCAGGCCATCATTCGCGGCCTCTCGGCGCTGGGCGAACTGCGCTTGCCGTTGGACGAAGTGTTGAGTCTGCTCACCTCGAAAATCCTGTGGCAAGAATTTTACAAGCGGCTGTATGCCTGGTACGGCTCGCTCGACGCCACCCAAACCGTCACCGCCGACGATGTCGAGGCCGCCATCCTCGCCGCCTATCCCGAACACACGGCCAACGAATTTGTGGCCGAGGCCTCGGCGCTGTTCACGCTTGAAGTAGAACAGGCGGTGAACTTTGCGGCGGCCTTGCCGGATTACGGCTGGCGCGGCCCGCGCTTGCGACTGCATCAGGCCGATGCGGCTCGGAGGATGGCGGATGTTTTGGGTGCCGGGCGACTGGAAGTCGCCGCAACAGAAGCGCGAAGCCTGCCTTCGCAGGCTAAACCCGAGTCGGCGGAGGCCGACTTTGTGCCTCTCGTTGGTGGGCGCGAAGCGTCTAACCGCCACTTCCTCCTCAACGCCGACGACCCCGGCATGGGCAAATCGGCCTCGTTCCTCGCGGCGGTGGCGGCGTCCGGGATTCGCAATATCGTGATCGTCGCGCCCAAAACAGTGGCCGACGATACTTGGTGCGGCCCACGCGGCGAAATCAAGACTCGCTTGCCGCAGGCTCGTATCACACGAGGCCTCGAACGAACCCTCGCCGACCTGCCTGCTTCACGCCTGACGTTTTACGTTCTGCACTACGAAGAACTGCTAAACGAAGATGCTGTCGCCGCCCTGGCCGAAAGGCCGTTCGATTGCCTGTGCCTCGACGAGATTCACTTCATCAAGCAACGGGCCGGGCAAGACCTCACCCGCCGCCGGGAGGCGCTGGAAAAACTGCGCGCCTCAGCCCGGGCCGCCATTGGCCTGACCGGCACGCCGCTGGTCAACGAACTGGCCGAGCCGATGTCGCTCCTGCAAACCCTCAGCCAGCACGCGCCGCAGTTCGATCATTCGCGCCTGAGCAGTCGCCGCCTGCGCGACATCGCCGATGTCTTCGAGGCCTTGCTTCCACACGTCGTGCGCCGCCGCAAGCGCGAAGTGCTTTTGCACCTGCCCGGCTGTGAAGTGCGAACGGTGGATATTCCCCTGCCGCTCGACCTCGACGCACAAATGCTGGAGATTTACGGCTGGCCCAGATCGCAAGCCTCGCACGCATTGGTCGAACTCCGCAAACTCGCCGCCGAGGCCAAACTGCCCTACCTGCTTCAGCGGGCGCAGGCGGCGCGGAAACTACTCATTCTCACCTACCTCACCGACGATGTCTCCGAGAAAATCGCCGCCTACCTCGAGGAGTTCCTCCCCGGTCAAATTGCCCACATCAACGGTTTGATCCACAAGAACGAGCGCCAAACACTGCTCGACTCGTTTCGTTCGCCAGACGGAGCGCGGGTTTTGGTAGGGACAATCGGGACGATTGGCGTAGGGCTGACTCTGTTCGATCCCAAGCAGGCCGACACGGCCAACGAAATCATCTTCGCCGACTTGCCCTACACCTGGGCCGAGTTTGAGCAGGGGCTGGCCCGCTTGCACCGCGAGGGCCAAAAGAAAATCGTGCGGGTGGACGTTCTGCACACCACGACGATGGCGACCCTGCGCGATGGCTCGGCTCATCACACCCTTGACGAGCGCATCTGGGCGCTGATCGAGGGCAAACGCGAACTGTCAGATGTGGCGATTGACGGCAAGTACGACACGACCGATGCCGCCGACAAAGTGCAGAAGGCCCTGCGCCGCTGGCTCAAGCAAGCCCGCGAGATCGGGGTCGAGCCGCTGGCAGTGGAGCGCCGCCCCGAAACGCAGAGCGAGGCGCAGAAATGGCGCGGCGAGATCGGGCGGTTGCGCGGCCTCAGCGCCGCCCGCGCCGACGAAGTTTTTGCCGACCCGGACTACACCCGCCAATTCCTGGCCCACCTCGAAACGTCCACTGCCGCCAAACTGTCGCATCAATGGCTGCGCGGTCGGCTCACGCCCCTCATGCGGCCCGACCTGGCCGTGGTAGACATGGGTTGTGGCCTCAACCGCTTTGCCGACTTGCCTTGCCACGTTACCGGGCTGGATCGGCACGACCGCCCCGGCCAACTGCGCGGCAAAATGGAAAACCCGCCGCTACCCGACAAGTCGGCGGATGTGCTGATTTACAGCCTCTCGCTTTACGGCCCGGCGGCTGATCTCAAAAGCTATTTCACCCATGCCGCGCGTATCCTGCAGGGCGGCGGGCACCTGTTCATCGTCGAACCGGACTCGGCTTTCACGCCCGAAGGCCTGGCCCGCTTTGTGGACGGTTTGCGTCAATTCGGTTTTGAGTTGGTGGGAACAGTGAAAGAGTTGCGCGGCGAGGATGGCACACTGCTCAAGGCGTTGCACTTGACTCTCACTGGCGACATGGGCGATCCGCCGGTGTCTTTGTTTGAGCGAAAGTAGCCTATGGCTTCATCAAAAACCGGTATACTTGCCCAGCGTATCAATAAGCTCAAATGATGAGGGACAAAATTAATGAAGTTCTCAAGAATTCAGATTACAGGCGTGATAGCGGCGATTCTCATCGTCGCTACTCTAGCAATTTACGCCGGCCCACGAGCCGCAAGCCGGCTACAGGCCCAGTTTACACCGGGCAAAGTGTGCGATATAGATTCGACTTCAACCGTTGGCGGCTCGTGGTCGCCGGGCCGTGACTTGCCGCTGGCGCGCGGCGAAACGGAAGTGGCTGTGTTGAACGGCCTCATCTACGTGCCGGGCGGCTTATTGGCCGACTGGCAGGTCTCACCTCAGTTCGACGTTTACAACCCGGCGACGGATTCCTGGCAGACGCTGGCCCCCCTGCCCAAAGGTCTGCATCACGTAGGCGTGGATGTGATTGACGGCCTCATCTACGTCAGCGGCGGCTACTCCGTCGAATTCTTTCCCAACGTCAACGGCCTCTGGGTCTACAATCCCAAAACGAACGAGTGGAAACAATTGGCCGACATGCCCGGCCATCGCGCCGCGCAGGCTATGGTTGCCATCAACGGCAAGCTCTACGTAGCCGGCGGCGACGCGCCCGACTGGGAAAACCCGATCGAAGTCTGGGCCTACGACCCGGCCACGAACACCTGGGACGCCTCGCTGGCCCCGCTCTCCGGCCCGCGCGATCACGTGAAGGGCGTGGCCGTGGACGGCAAGCTCTATCTCTTTGGCGGGCGCTGGAAGCACAGCGCCAACTACGCCTCCGTTGACGTTTACGACCCGGCCACAAATACCTGGACGCATAAACAAGACATGCCCACGCCCCGCAGTGGATTTGCCGTGACGGTACTCGACGGCAAAGTCCACATCCTCGGCGGCGAGAACTACCCTCAGCTTTGCGTTTACGCCCAGCACGAAGTCTACGACCCGGCCACCGATAGCTGGTCGTCCTGGCCGGCCCTGCCCACTCCGCGTCATGGCGTCGCCGCCGCTGTGGCGAATGACAAACTGTACGTGATCTCCGGCGCGACCGGCTCCGGCCCACAAACGCGATTCACCCTGAGCGGCGCTGTCGAAATTTTCACTCCAGATAAATGAGAAGCCCGATCCCAACTCGATGGTGGCCCCGCCTCGGGGTGGCCGGCATTGGGTTGATTGTTCTGGCTCTGGCCGGGGTGGGCGCGGTCACAGTTGCCCGTTGGATGATCCGGCAACTCTCCAGCCCGGCCCCGGCGACCAACACCATCCGGGTTCCGCCGGGTTTTGCCATAGCGTCCTTCGCCGAGCCGCGCGACATTCACCTGCCTACGGCCATTCTCTTTGGGCCGGATGAGAATCTCTACCTTCTCACGCTGGAAGGCGACATCTTTCAATTTGAAGATAAAGACGGCAATACTGACGCTGAAGCCATGCGGCAGGTATTTGACGGCAGTGAGCACAAAGTCACTCACGCTGTTGGCCTGGCCTTTCACGACGGCAAGCTCTATCTTTCCGACAGTGGCCGCATTAGCGTGTTGAGCGACGACGATGGCGATGGCGACTACGATACACTCACGCCCGTCGTCACCGGGCTGGTCTCTTTGCGCTATCCCGATCACTCCAACAACGGCATCGCCTTTGGGCCGGACGGCAAGTTGTATGTGGGCGTCGGCTCCACCACCGATCACGGCCCGATCACCGATCCGATGGAAGCTTCGGTGCTGCGCCTGAACGCCGACGGCAGTGATCTGCAAGTCTTCGCCGCCGGCTTTCGCAACCCTTACGATCTCACCTTCTCGCCCGAAGGCGATCTCTTCACCGCCGACAACAACCCCAGCAAATTTGATCGGACGCTACGCTCGCTGGTTCCCGAAGAACTGAACCTGGTGCAACAGGGCCGCCACTACGGTTTCCCCGACGTGTACGGGAAACCGCCACTCGGGGCAACGTCCGCCGCCCCCATCACCGAGTTCTATCCCTCGGTCGGCTCGGCCGGGCTGATTTACTATGCAGGCAGGCAGTTTCCAGAAGCTTATCAAAACGCCGTCTACGTGGCGCTGTGGGGCACGGGCGCGCAGGTCGCGCTGGATCGGCAAATCACCAACGGCCAAATGGTTGTCGTCGTGCCGCTGAGGCGCGGCGACGATGGCGCGCTTCACGGCGAGTGGGAGCCGTTTGCCCGCTTCAACACCGGGACGAACTTTCGCCCCATTGATGTGACGGTTGGCCCGGATGAGGCTCTCTACATCCTGGAATGGCAAACAGGCGCTGTCTATCGGGTTGCCTACGTGGGTGAAACTGTGACCGCCGAATCGGCGACGGCCACTGCCGAGCCGCTACCTGCGTTTTCGCCGGAACAAGTGGCGGCGGGCGAGGCGTTGTATCGCAACGGGGCCGCCGGAGCGCCGCCCTGTCTCACCTGCCACCTGCTGGACGACCGGGCCGGGCTGGGGCCGTCGCTGGTCGGGCTGAGGGACGTTGCCCATCAGCGCGTTCAAGGATTGAGCGCCGTCGAATATGTCCGCCAATCCATTCTGCGCCCGAACGATTACATTGTGCCCAACTACAACTCCGACTACATGTACCAAAACTATGGCGATGTTTTGACGGAGGCCGAGATTGAATCGCTGATCGCCTTCGTTTTCTCGCTTTCCAAATAAAAAGAGACGACCCGGCGGGCCGTCTCTACTACTCGTGCTTGGTGCCGTCAGGCATCGTGGCCCCAGTCATTGTTGTCCCGGTCATCTTGGTGCGCGATAAATTGGCATGCGTCAGATTCGCGCCTTTCAGGTTGGCTCCGGTCAGGTCGGCTTCTTGCAAGTCGGCGTAGGTCAGGTTTGCGCCGGCCAGGTCGGCGTTCCGCAGGTCGGCCTCAGCCAGGTTAGCCGCCGTCAAATTTGCTCCAGTCAGAATGGCATATTCCAAATGCGCCCCGCTCAGTCTGAGGCCGGTCAAATTTAGCCCGCTGAGATCCACGCCCGCCAGGCGTGGACGCTCCCCAGCGCCGATCAACGCCAGTATCAATTCCACGCGTGTTATCTCTGCCATAGCCGATTCTCCTTAGCCCATTTGCCTGTTCGCCTAACTCTCCGAGATTGTCACACTCTGGATCACGTCGCCTGAAAAATCGGGGGCGGTGTTGGGATCGCGGCGGGTGATGCCGTTGACCACTTCCATCCCTTCAGTCACCTGGCCAAATATTGTGTAGCCGCCATCAAGCGACGGCGTCTCCTGGAAAGTGATGAAGAACTGGCTGCCGTTGGTGTCGCGCCCGGCGTTGGCCATCGCCACCACACCCGCCTTGTCGAACTTCAGATCGCTGTCTTCGTTGACGAACTCATACCCCGGCCCGCCGCCGCCTGTGCCGGTCGGGTCGCCGCCCTGAGCCATGAAGCCTTCGAGCACCCGGTGGAAGGTCACACAATTGAAGTAACCGTCGCGCGCCAGAAAGACAAAACTGTTGACGGTGATGGGCGCTTTATCAGGATAGAGTTGAACGACGAACTCGCCGCCCTTAGCCATTTTGAAGGTGGCGGTGTAGTTCTTCGCCGGGTCAACCGTCATTTCCGGGGCCGAGGCATATTGCTTGGATGTTGGGCCGTTGGAGCAATCCGTAGCGCCGGCGCTGGCGCTAACGCTGGTGGCGGCGCTGGTGGTGGGCGCCGGTTTCTGTTGTTGCGAGATCGAATAATAGATCAGCCCGGCGATGATCACCACTGCCCCGCCGATCACCCACCAATTAACTTTGATCGGCTCCCCGGCCTGGCCGCCCCCGCCCGAACCTTTGTGTTGTTTGGTTGTCTTGTTCTTGTTTTTCTTCTTGGACATTCTCTTCTCCACGTCAGAATTTGCTGAGGCGGATTATACTCCACTCATTTCTTCTTTCGTATCCGCTCAATTCGATAAATCCGTTGACCCTATTTCAACACCCGCTCGTCGCCCCTGCGAACCGTAATTCCAACCGCATCCAAATGCTCCAAAAAGGCCAGGGCGTATTTGCGGCTGGTGCTGAACATGTCGCGGAACTGGGCGACGGTGAGGGACGGGTTGGCGGCCAAATGTCGGCGCACGGCGGCCACGAGCGCGTCGTAAGTGCTTCTCAGGAACAACACCTCGGGCGAGACCTGGGCGAGATCGCCGCGCTCAATCAACACGGCCAGCACATCGTCGCCCACCATCGCCGCCGAGTCTTTCACCGAAGGTGTGTTGTACGGGTCACGACGAAAAGCGGCCAGGAGCGAGTCGGCGCTGGCTTGCTGGGCAGGCGTTAGTTTGATCTCGTGGGTCGCCAGCCGGACGAAGGCCCCGGCCTCGGCCACACGGCCTTCAGCAACTGCGCGGGCGATGAAGGCGTTGAAGACTTTGGGCGCGAGCTTGAGGCGGCTCTTGAGTTCTTCGCGCGAGAGGCCGATCTTGAGCGGGTGCGAGGCGTGATAAGCCGTAAGTAGGTCGGTGGCTTCGCGAGTCAGGCGGGCCAGGGTTGCGCGTGAGAGAACAAGAGCATTGCTAGCCGGCAACGTGCCTTCGAGAGTGAGCAAATCGCCGGTCATCGCCAGTTCCCCCAACGCTTCGGCAGTAGCGGAGGCATCCAGCCCGGCTTTGGCAATCGCCGCCGAGAACGGGCCGGGGCCGAGCGCATCCACCGCTTGCAAAAGAATCTCGCCCGGCGTACCGCGCAAGAGCGTTTGCAGGCGGTTGAGGACGGTTGCGTCCTGTCGTTTGTGTTTGCGGGCCGGGTGCGGCTCGACGATAACGCCGCCGCCGATGGTGGCCCCGGGCGAGGGTCGGCGCAGAATGAAACGGTCGCCTTTGGTGACAACGACGGGCGCTGACAAGACAATCTGCAACCAGCCGGTCTCGCCGGGCGGCAGGGCCTCGCCGCTCAACACGCGAGCGCGGGCCACTGTCTCCGACGCGCCGACGAAGAGTTTGACTTCGGCGTTGTGTTTGAGGGACGCCTCGGCTTCGGCTAAATGGCGAAATTGAACGTCAAGCAGATCGGTCAAGCGGAGAGTGTCAGGGTGGCACACCACTTCGCCGCGTTGAATGTCGGCGACCTGGACGCCGGTCAGGTTGACGGCCACACGGCTTCCGGGCACGGCCCGGTCGAGTTTGGTCTTGTGCGTTTGCAGGCCGCGAACGCGGGCCGGGCGATTGGAGGGCAGGACGAGGACTTCGTCGCCGACGGACAGTGAGCCGTCCATCAACGTTCCAGTGACGACGGTGCCAAAACCGGCGATGGTGAACACGCGATCGATGGGCAGGCGCGGACGGGCCAGGTCGGGGCGGGCCGGGACGGCGGCCAAACATTTGACGAGGGCGGCGCGCAGGTCGTCGAGTCCCCGGCCACTGCGGGCCGACACGGGAATGACGGCGGCCCCGTCCAGAGCCGTTCCTTTGATCAGTCCCCTCACCTCTTCGGAAATCAGATCGAGCCACTCATCCGACTCGGCTAAGTCGGCTTTGGTGAGGGCGACCACGCCGTTGTTGATTTGCAGTAGATCGAGGATGGCCAGGTGTTCGCGAGTTTGCGGCATCACGCCCTCGTCGGCGGCCACCACGAAGAGGGCGGCGTCAATGCCGCCCACCCCGGCCAGCATGTTCTCGATGAAGTCGCGATGTCCGGGAACGTCAATCACGCCCACCGGCTCGCCGTTTGGCAGGTTGAACCAGGCGAAGCCGAGATCAATCGTCATCTCGCGTTCGCGTTCTTCTTTGAGGCGGTCGGGGTGAGTGCCGGTGAGGGCCTGAACGAGCGCCGACTTGCCGTGGTCTACGTGGCCGGCGGTGCCAATGACGCGCATAAAGTGCTAACGAACTTTCGTCAGCGTTTGATCATACTCGGCCACCAGTTCACGGGCCAGGTTGAAGACGGCCTGCAAGCGCGCCTGATCGATGGCCTGCATGCCGCGAACGGTTTCGCGAAGGTCGGGCAGTTGTTCTTCGATGGTCGCCAGGCGATCGGCGATTTTGCCCGACTGGCGGTCGTGGTCGCGCCATTGCTCGTCACGCAACAGCATGTGGGTCGTCCAGCGTTTCTGCTCGTCGGCCAAAAAGGCGTTCCACTCCTGCCGGAAGCGCTCTTCGCTCAAGCGTTGAATTTCGGCGGCTTCGGCAATGCGGCGGTCGGTGCGCTCGGTGTGGAGGTAATAATCTTCAATGGCCTTCTTCATCTGACGGTGAGTCTCGCCATACACTTCCATCCGCCGCGAAAAGTCTTCGGTGTCGCGGACGACGGTTTCGGCGCGTTGTTTGAGGTCGTTCCAGGCGCGCTCGCGTTCGGCGCCGGCCACGGCCTGTGTCTCCATCCAGGCCATTTGCGAGAGTTTGCGGTCGTTTTCAAGGGCCAGCATTTCACCCACTCGCATGTCGTTGCGCCGCACCAGGTCTTCCAGGATTTCCAGCTTGGTTCTGTTCTCGTCGCCGCGCTTGCGCAGTTCGGGCAATTCGGCCTGAACGTCCACCACGCGCTTGGCATCCTGGCGGCGGCCTTCTTCCAGCGCGGCCATCGAACGGCCGCGTTCTTCGTCGCGGCGGGCGACTTCTGTGACCTTCGTTTGCAGTTCGGTCATCAGCTTGTTCATCCGCCGCTCTTCTTCCTTGCGGGCGGCGATGTCCTGCTCCAGGCGCGGCAAGGCGTCCAGCGCCTTCCGCACCTCGGCCAAAACCCGGTTCGTCCCCTCGCGCTCGATCTTCCGCAAACGCTCCTGCTCGCGTTCGCTGTCGGCCCGGCGCGATTCAAGGGTCTCGATCTGCTTGGTCACGTCGGCCCGCACCTGGCCCAGCAGGGTATCAATCACGTTTGTCCGGTTGGCAGTGGTCACGGCTTTGGTGATGTCGCCGTCCATGCTCTTCAGGCGTTGCTCGAGCGTTGTCTTGTCCTTCTCCAGCGCCGCAATTCGCTCGGTGAGCGTCGTAATCTTCTGTTGATCCTTCTGGCGTTCTTTATCCAGCCAATCGAGTCGCTGTATCAACTGATGAATTTCTTCCATAAATATCCACCTCCAACAGATGACGAAGATTATAGCCCAGACGCTCCCCAGCGCAAAAACTGGTATCATCCGGCTGATGAAAATCGGCCTCGATGCCCGTCTCACCTACTACACGCGCGGCGGAATCGCTTTCTACATTCGGCAACTGGCGGCAACCCTGCCCGGCCTCGACCCGGCCAACGACTACCTCATCTTCCACTCGCGCAAAGCCAGCGAGACTCTAACCCTCCCCGCTGGCGCGAACGCCCGCCGCGCCGACTGCTGGACGCCTGCCCATCATCGCCTCGAACGGCTTGCGCTGGGCGTTGAGCTTCTGCCACAGGGCCTCAGCCTCCTGCACTCCCCCGACTTCATCCCGCCGCTCGGCCTCTTTCGCTCCGTCATCACCATTCACGACCTCACCTTCCTGCGCTATCCGCAATTTCTCACCGCCCAGAGCAGGCGCTACTACAACGATCAGATTCACGAGGCAGTGAAAAGGGCCGATGCGATCCTGACGGACTCAAATGCCACCCGCGCCGACGTGCTCGAACTCCTCGGTGTGGCCGCCGACAAAGTCGTCACCGTTCATCTTGCCCCCGACCCGATCTTTCAACCCCGGCCTGGTGAGGCTGTTGAACCTGCTCCGGCGCGCCTGAATCTTCCCCAACGTTATTTATTGTTCGTCGGCACCTTCGAGCCGCGCAAAAACGTGCCTGGCCTCTTAACTGCCTACGCCCAGTTGCCGCTCGACGCGCCGCCTCTCGTCCTCGCCGGCAACAAAGGCTGGCTCTTCGACGATGTTGTTGCCCTCATTGACAAGCTTCAACTCAAAGACCGCGTCTATTTCCGGCCAGACTTCGCCGCCGCCGACCTGCCCGCCCTTTATCACGGCGCAATCGCCCTCGTCCTGCCCTCACACTACGAAGGCTTCGGCCTGCCCGTCCTTGAAGCCTTTGCCTGTGGCACGCCGGTCGTCATCGCCAACCGCGCCTCCCTGCCCGAAATCGCCGGCGGCGCCGCCGCCCTTTGCAACCCCGACGACCCGGCCAGCATCGTCGGCGCAATTGAAAGCATACTGTCAGATTCCGCTTATCGTTTATCGCTTATCGCGAAAGGCCATGCTCGCGTGAAAGACTTCTCGTGGGAAAAGTGCGCCAGAGAAACGTTGGCCGTCTATCGAAAAGTCATCAACCAATAGAACGCTGATGAACGCAGATAAAACGCTGATCTTCGCTGATTTTTTTTCAAAATATCTGCGTGAATCTGCGTAATCTGCGTTCTAATTTCTTGCCTCGTGAGTAGTTACAAGCCTGCTCACTGTTTACCCTCCACTGTCCACTGTGAATCTTCTCTTCCTCACCCCGCAACTCCCGCACCCGCCCCGGCAGGGAACCGCCATCCGAAACTGGGGACTCATCAAGAGCCTCGCCGCCCGGCACGCAATCACTCTGCTGGCCTTTGCCGAAAAAGACGAGCCAATCACGCCCGAGCTTCGCGCCGCCTGCCAACGCATTGAAATCGTGGCCCCGCCCCGGCGAACTCGCTTGCACCGCCTCCGCGATCTCTTTCTTTCAGCCCGGCCCGATCTTGCCCACCGTCTGGCCTCGCCCGCCTTCAGCGCCCGCCTTGAAACCCTCCTGCAAGCCGGATCGTTCGACGTCCTTTTCGTCGAAGGCCTTGAACTTGCTCCTTTCCTGCTCGAAACTCAATCCTCATCGCTCATCACCGTCTTCGACGCTCACAACTGCGAAACCGTCCTCCAGCGCCGCGCCTTCGAGACCGACTTGCGTCAACCCCGTCGCTGGCCTGCCGCTCTATACTCGCTCATTCAGGCGAACAGGCTGGCGCGCTTCGAGGCGCAGGTTTGCCAGCGGGCCGCCCACGTCACCTGCGTCTCCGCCGAAGACGCCGCCGCCCTGCGCGGCCTCGCTCCGACCCTCAACCCGGCCCCGGGCAGGGCCAGCCCGCGCGTCATCCCCAACGGCATCTTCCTTTCAGACTACGCCCAACCACCCGACTACTCGACTACCCGCCCTCATTTGATTGGCATTCTCAAGGTCAGACAAATATTCATTCGTTGTTTCAATTGTATTTGCTGATGATCGAACAGATACCGCTGATGCTGATGATCGAACAGATACCACGAGGCCGAGGGGTTCGCCCGCGCCGTCCTGACGTTGATCAACGACCCAGCCAGGCGGGCGGCGCTGGGCGAGGCCGGTTACAAATTCGTCGGCGGCTACGACTGGGGAACAATTGTGCCAGAGGTGGAGAGGTTAATTGTCGCCAAACCATAGACGGGTTGCGTCAAAGCATAGGCGTTTGTACTGAATCTCGGTACTGGGTATTGTATTTGGCGATCAATCTTGCTATGCTGTTGACAAGGAAGTGAGATCGCTATGACTACAAAAACCCGAGTGGCAATCCTGGACGATCATCAGAGCATTGTAGACGGCTACCTGGCGCGGCTGAAAGAGACTTCGCAGATTGAAGTCGTCGGCACGGCCTATTTTGGCTCGGATCTGGAGCCGCTGTTGGCCGAGCACGAAGTGGACGTGCTGATGTTGGACGTTAACGTGCATACCTCGCCTGAGAACACCAACCCTTACCCGATCCTGCACGTCATCCCGCAAATTCTTCAGACTTATCCAAACATCAATATCCTGGTGGTTTCGATGATCGGCGAACGCGCTCTGATCCGGGCGGTGATGGACGCCGGGGCCAGCGGCTACATTCTCAAGGAAGACCGCACAGCTATTCAGCAATTGGGGCCAGTTGTGCTTTCGGTGGCCGGCGGCGGCATTTACCTCAGCCAGCAGGCGCACCAACTCCTCTTCCGACGCCAGCTTCAAGAGCTTGATCCGGGTCTGACTCCCCGCCAGTTGGAGGCGCTCTCGTTGTGCGCCGCTTACCCTGAAAGCACGCTGGTGGAACTGGCCACCAAAATGGGGGTGATGAACTCTACCGCCCGCAATTTGCTCTCCGGCGCGTACATGCGGCTGGGGGTGCGCAACCGCAATGCCGCCATTGCCAAGGCCCAGCAACTTGGGCTGATCACGCCGCCCCAGGAAAAAATCCTGCAGGCATGACCTATAACACATTAAAGCTTATCGGGAATAACATTAGGACGCTCCCCAACCGCATCCTTCGCGAAGCATTCCGGTGGGACGCGGTTGCCCGAAGGGGCCTGCGAGGACGCGGGCTATGAGCTTATTTTCAATAAAATCTATTGCAATTGGATAGACGAGACCGACGCGGTTTTCGCGCAGCGTACCGCGTCGGTCTGCTGTTTGTCATTTAAAAGCTCACCACATCTCTGAAACTTCAGTCTATAATTCGCCTCGCTCCGGCAGCCATCCTCTATCGCCGGCTCTTATGATGAGACTCTCGCCGCGCCTGCAACAAATTTTGGAACAAAGCCTCGCCGGGCTGGTGCTGGGCGTCATCGTTTTTTACACCTACGCCTTTTTTGTCATTGCCCCTTACAGCGGCTTCCACTGGAATTCCGACGGGCAGGTGGAAGAAATCTTTGTCCCCTCGCCGCTGCAGATTGGCGATGTTATGCTGCAAATCGGCCCTCTCACGATGCCAGAGATTTATTTAGATATACGCCAGTCCATTTTCCTGGGCCTTCAGCCCGGCGACCTGATCTCAATCCGCTTCCAACGCGATGGCCTAACCCAAACCATTCAATATAAGTTTCCCGGATACAACCTGGCTGAATTCCTGCGCCGCCTCAGTGGCCAGTGGTGGCTGGCTTTTGTCTTTTGGTTCTTCGGCCTCATCACCCTTTTGGCGCTTCGGCCCAAAGACACCCGTTGGCGATTGTTTCTGGCCTTCAATTTTCTAATGGCCTTCTGCTTTGCCACCAGCACGGCCTCTGAGCATCACTTGCTGGAAAGCGCCGTCCTGTTGAGAATGGGGATCTGGTTAAGCCTACCTGTTTATCTGCACCTGCACTGGGTACTGCCCAGGCCGGTTGCCTCTCTGCCCAAAATTGTCTGGCCTGTTCTGCACTTAGGCGGCGTTGCCTTTGCCCTGGCCGAGCTATTGCAGTTGCCCCACCCCGGCCTTTACTCGATAGGCTTTACATTCGCCGTGTTCGGGAGCGTGTTGATCTTATTGGGTCGTGTCATTTTCAAAAAAGGCCAACGAAAGCAGTCCAGTCTGCTCCTGCTGGCCGCCATGCTGGCCCTCCTGCCTTCGGCTCTCACCTCAATGAAGCTACTCGCCGAAACTGGTGTTTATCCTTTGTTCTTTCTCCCAATCCTGCCGGCGGCCTATCTCTACTCAGCCTATCACCGGCAACTGAGCGGCCTGGAAATTCGGGGCAACCGCCTCGTTTCTTTGTACCTTTTTCTCCTGGTGTCTGGCCTGGGCATGATGTTGCTCATCCCGTTGGCCGACGACTTTCTCAATATCCCGACCGGCATTCTTTTCGTCGGCGTCTTCTTTAATTTGCTCATTGTCGTCGTCGTCATCTTCACCTACAAACCCTTTCAGCATTTTGTCGAGAAGCGGCTACTCCACATCCCCATGTCGCGCACCGAAATGCTGGAAAACTTCCCCGGGCAAATTGCCGCCAGCCCCGACACCGCCACCCTCATCCGCCTGGTTCAGCGCGAGATTCTGCCATCCCTTCTCATCCACCAATCTCTTCTCCTGGATTGCCGCGATGAGCTTTTAGTAGTCATTGACGCCGTCGGCGTCCCGCCCGAGTCCATCCCGTATTATCCCGACTTGCCTACCCTCCTTTCGCTGAAGCAGGAGCGCCTCTCTGCCAACGATCACAACTCTCACCCATTCTACGGTTGGATCCGGCTGGTGCTCCCGCTGGCCGTCGGCCAGAAAGTGGTCGGGGTGTGGGTGCTCGGTCGCCGCGACCCCGACGATGACTACAGCCCGAACGATGTGGCCGCCCTGCAGGCGCTCGCCAGTCAAATGGCCATCGCCCTGAATCACATCACCCAAACCGATCATCTGCACGCCCTCTATCAGGCCAATATTGATCGGCGCGAAAACGAGCGCGCCGACCTGGCCCGCGAACTGCACGACAACGTTCTCAACCAGATGGCGGTGCTAAAAATGGAGTTTGACAAGATATCCCTTTCAACGGACTTCCTGCAACACTGGGACGACACCATCCTCAATTTGCGCGAGGTGGTCAGCGGCCTGCGCCCGGCCATTTTGAACTACGGCCTTTACGTCGCCCTCAAGGCTCTGGTGGACGACTTGAACGACCGCACAAACGAAAACCCGCTGCTGGTGCTCGACATTCCCGAAAGCGACATCCGCTATGATTTGCAGATGGAGCAACATCTGTATCGCATCGTTCAGCAAGCGTGCGAGAACGCCTTGCAACATGCGCGGGCCAACACCATCCGCCTTCACGGCCAGTTGGAGCCGGGGCGCGTTTCGCTGATGATTGAAGATGACGGGGTGGGGTTTGAACCCGGCCAGCAGTTGGACCTGAACGGCTGGCTGGCCAACAAACACTACGGGGTGGCCGGGATGTTTGAACGCGCGGCGCTGGTGAGCGCCAACCTGCAAATTTATTCAACACCCCAGCGCGGAGCGCGAGTGCAAATTTTGTGGGCGCACAACAACCACAGGTAAGTTGTGTCCTTCGCTGCTCAACTTTGTGAAAATGAGGAGACCGGCGTCCCTGGAGCAATTAGACCGACGCGGTACGCTGCGCGAAAACCGCGTCGGTCTCGTCAATCCAACTGCAATTTGCTATAGATGCCGATGCGGAACCTGCATCCGGGGATGCCGTCTCCTCAAGCGGCGGGCTTCTTTACCTGCTTTGCACCCAGTTGCCGTCACTCCAAAACTGCAAACGCTGGCCGGAGTCTCCGCCGTTCAAATTCACCCGGTACATGCCGCGCCAATCGGCGCACACCCAGCCGGCGGGCGCCCCGTCCGGCCCGGCCAGCACTGCCGTGCGGCAGGCCACGTCCGCCGGAGAATCCACCCACTCCAAATACTCGGTTGAAGCCAGAAGGCCTTTGGTCGTCAACTGGCTTTGCAGCCACGCTAGCGATGCCGTCTGACCGGGCTGGCAAGGGTTGTCGCCAACGGTGTACAACGCCAATCCCTGTTGCGTCGGCTCACACAGGTTGATCCATTCGAGGCGGACGAACGTCGGTTGCGAGGTCACTTTCACCGTGACCGGGGCCGGGTTAGCCGTTGTTGCTGTCGTCGAAAATCCGCCGAAGGCAACTTGCGCTATTCGCCAGACCAGCCCGGCCAGCAAGACGAGCATGGCAAGTTTGGCGAAACTGCGGCGGGTGTCGGCAAGCGTGGTTTCCATCTGGCAATCCTCCCTGTTTTGTTGAGGCGAACGCTTCGCCCCGACTTGCAAGCAGGATATGACAGTCGGCGTGCCGAGTCGAGATGGACGTTGGTGAAACGAGCTGGATGCGACGGGGAGGCCGTCGGTGACGGTGGGCGGCACGTTCGTGCCGACATTCGAGACCCTAAGGGTTTTTGGAAACCCTTAGGGTCTGAAGCGCCAACTACTGCAACTCTTCCTTATGCTCAAACCACCAGCGCACAGCCTCCGCCCGGCTGGCAACGCCGGTGCGGCGAAAGATGCGCTGGACGCCCTTCTTCACCGCATCTTCCTTGATGCCCAAACGATAGGCAATTTGCTGGTTGGTCAGCCCTTCTTCGGAGACCAGTTTGAAGATGGCGAAGTCGCGCTCGGAGAAAAGCTCGGACGAGGCGGCGGGCGCGCTGGCGGCGACAGCGGGCAAATCGCCGGCGGGCAGGCGCGATAGCAAAAAATATCCCTTCAGCGCCAAACGCAAAGCATATTCCACTTCAGCGCCCGAGGGCCGGTCATCCTTGTGGATCATCGAAACGCGCCAGCCGAGCAGTTTGCGCAGAAGCCCGGCATCGGTGTCTTTGGAAGTGAGCACGATCATCGGCAGGACGCGCTCCTGGTCGGCGGCAATTTTTTCGACCAGACCCAGCCCTTCTTTCAGCGAGTGGGTGGGCGGCAGAGCCAGATCAACCAGCATGGCGTCGTACTGCTTGCGGGCCAGCATCTGCAAAGCCGTTGCCACGTCCGGCGCGTTCTCAAGCAGAACCTGCGGCTGTAGCTCAAACCGCAGGCCTTCGTAGTATTGCGGGTAATCTTCAACCATCAAGACGTTGAGGACAGGGCGGTGGTGGTCGGTCATTGGCAACCCCTAAATTGATTCCCGCTTTTGCAGGCTTTCCGGCGGCACAAAGCGAATGACAATTTCCCCGTCATCGTCCCCTTGAATTTTGATGCGCTTTGCGGTTAGAGCAATCACAACCGCCGCTACCGGATAAACATAGTCGCCACCCGGGATACGCTTCCACCAAATTACTTTGTCGCCTGGTTTGAAGTTCACGCCAATTTGACTCATAGGCTTCTGATTAATCTCTCGTAGAGCTTATCTCTATCGACGAGTTCGAGCCGATAAGGAAGGAACTGCCGAATCAGAGCATCTTCGGCCAACCGAGGGGCAAAAGACGATGTGGTTGTGAAAATCGCTTTTGTTGCATTTAGATCGGCACTCAGAACCCCAAGAAGTGCTCTCACTTCGTCGGCCTTCACAACATGACCAGGATTGTAAGCTTTGACCTGTTCAATGAAACGCACTGCCCCGAATCCGCGCTTTATAGCAATAACATCTCGACCAAGATCGCTGGAACGGGGCGTGAGTATTACCTCATCAAAACCGGCTTTATCATAAACGGCCGCCACAATTTCTTCCCATTGTCTTGGGGAGATGTTGACTGCAAATTGTGGATCACTATGAAGTCGGCGTATAACCTCACGATAGACTGGCTCTACTAGAGTGATTACTTGGCCCTCAAGCACACTTCGCTCATAAGTAACAATTGCACCGAAAGACAAAGGCACTGCGTTGGCTGGTATGACTTCGAGGCGTGCAGTAGCCCATGAGGATCCGTAAGCAGTTGCAACCAGTTCTACGATTCGGCCGGTAGCCCCGCATTTGGGACATGGCATCCGTTCATTTGGGTCTTCTTCGAATTCAGTTTTACAAGAAGCGCATTTAGCCATGATTTTCACAGGGAACTGCTATGTTTGCATTTAAGCAGTGCAGGGCGACCTCGACCTATGCTTTTAGAGACTCTACGCTGGCTTGGCATGTACCCGTGTTTTCACGCGGCGACGGTTTCAAAGGCCACCTGCAAATGCCTGGGCCTGGCAATCGAAAAATTCAATTTCTCGAAGCCGATGACTTTCCCGTCTTTGTCTTTCATCAGGATAACCTCGTCGCCGGTTTCTTCGGCGACATATTCGTCCTGGGGATTACCAAACCAAACTGTAAGCGTATTGCCAACTTCATCGTAAAATACTTTTACTTGGGCCATATCAATTCTCCTTCTTTGATGGCGTCGGTTGGGTAAGCAGTAATCAAAAAACCTTCATCATCAAGCCGTTTGGCAACAGCACAGACCCAGCGCCCGATGCGTTCAGGTTTGTAGAACAAGTACACATCCAAATCGCTTTTGCTTCGCCGTATTTCGCTCGGATTTTGAAGCGCTTCCTTTACATCAGCTTCGCGCCCGGCCATGACGGGATGCTTGATGGTGATAATCAATTCCCAATAGGAGCGCGTCACGCGCACGCGAAACCCAAGCGGGGTTAGAACTTCAAACAACATTTCATCCGGCGGCGTGGCGTCAGTCATAGCCTCTATTGTAATCCTAATCCTTCAGTAACCTCTTCCACACTCGTCACATCCGCCAAGCACGGAAACGTCACTTCCAAACGCGTCCCGGCTCCCGGCTGGCTTTCGATAGAACCTTGCGCGGCAAACTGGGCCTGCACCAGTTCCAGCCCTTCAAAGATTCCGTTCGGGCCGTGGCGGGCGGTGGCGGTGTCGAAGCCCGTGCCGTTGTCGGACACTTCCAGGCGAATCTGGGTCGGCTCCAATTCTACAGCAATGTCAATCCGGCGGGCATGGCCGTGAAAGGCGGCGTTGGCAATCGCCTCCATCGCCAAACAGTAAACGGCATCCAGCACTTCAATCGGCAGGTCGTCGGCTTCGGGCGGGATGTCGGTGAAGACGCGGCACGCGCCGCGCGGTTCGACGAACTGGACGATCTTGGTGGCGGCGCGTCTTAGTTCGTCGCTGATTCTGGTCGTGTCCAGTTCGTCGCGCTGGGCCAGGCGGGTGAGCATGGCGGCCATTTCGAGTTTGCGGGCCACCTCCTGCGCCCGCTCAAGTGCGGCCTGGGCCGTGGCCGGGTCGGTCTGCATCACCTCGCGGGCCGAGCCGATCAGGCGGCGCAGGGAGTCGGCGCTGAGGGTCAGCGGGCCGTGCACGCCAAACATCACCCCGCCAAAGGCTTCGTACTTGCGCCAGTGGTCGCGCTCGCGGTTGATCGGTTCGGCGGCCAGGCTGGCAAAGGCTTCGAGCGAGAGCTTGTCGAGCGGCGAAAATTCGCGCGGCGAGCGATAGAGCAGAAACAACACGCCAACCCTTTCACTGCGGCTTCCCAATGGCAGGAAGGCCACCGAGCGCACAGCTTCACCGGAGAGAAAGGCGATGTCCGCCGAGCCGGTTCCACCCAGAGTCGAGTCGGCGGTTGCGTCAGTGCTGTAGTAAGGTTCCCAGCGTTCGAGCAAATCAAACAGCACCGAGTCTTCCGTCACCGACAACTGGCGCAGATCATCGGGATGATGAAAGTCGCCGGTGAACAGCGGCGGCATGAGCGGGTAGCCGGTGCCGGGCGCAAGTTGATACAGCGCCACCAGGTCAGCGCCAAAATGCGAGCGCGCCTCGCGGGCGATGGTGTCGAACATCTCTTGAATAGAGGCGCAGTCGCTCAACTGGCTCACGGCCAGCCAGAGGGTGTCGCGCAACCGCTCGGCCTCGTGGCGCGCGTGCTGGCTTCGGGCCAGGGCAATGCCAATCGAGTCGGCCATCAGGTTGAGTTGCTCTTCGTCAATCTCCCAGAACTCAGCCACGTTCTGGCTGATCACGTCGAGCACGCCGACGGCCTGCCCGGCGACGACGACGGGCACGGCCAGAGTCGAGTGCACCCATTCAAACGGCGGTTGACTTTCGTAATGAGGACATTGGTTGACGTTATCCCAACGCTCCGAACGGCGATTCGTCAAAACCGATCCGGAGATGCCGCCGTTCGCGGGGAGGCTTTGATTCTCCCATTTGGCTTTGGGCGTGCCGCGCGCGGCGTATAAAACGAGACGGTTGCTGGCGTGGTCGAGCAGCCACAGCCGCACATGATCGTAGCGCAACCGATAGCCGATCGTTTCGGCAATCGTCTCAAACGACGTTTCGATGTCGGGCGTGTTGGAAAGCTCGTTGGCGATCTGGCGCAGAAGTTCGGTGCGAATTTGCAGAAGGGCGTGGCGGCGAGCCAAATAGAAGTTGGACATGGCCAGCGTGGCCAGCCACAGCGGCGGGGTGAGCACCCCGGCCAGAGTGTTGCTGACCGAGAAGCGCAGAAGCGTGAGCACCAGGCAAGTGAGGAACAGAACCAGAAAGTACGGAACCGTCCGCACCCGTTCGGAGAGGAAGAACAAGGGGAAGATGAAGAGCGGCCAGAGGTGGTTGGCGGCCACGCTGTTGGGGCCGGTGATTCGAATGAAGGCGATGAGGCCAAGGGCGATCAACACCACCGCCAGGCCCGACCACAAGAAGCCCAGGTCAGGCCGGGCCAGCCGCACCAGCCAGTTCTCGGCCCCGCGCAACCACATGCGCTCGGCCCGCCAGAAGATGACGAGGGTGCACACCCCGCCGATGAGGACAAGATCGGCCAGGCGGCGAAGATTGTCGTTGAACAGCAAAGCGTCGCGCACGACGATGCCAATGATGAGCATGACGGCGACGGCGGCGATGGGATAATAAAAGCGCGAGCCGAGGCGCAACATCCAGCGGCGCGGGGCGAGGAAGGGATCGTAGGCAAGGTGCTGGCGGTAGGGTAACATGGCGTAACTCCTGTTGCCCTTTATACTACTGCAAAACCGAACAGACGGGCGGCGCTAAATCGTGCCGGGCGGAGGCACGGTCGTGCTATTTCGACCTGTCAACTTCTTGTCAGCGCTTTATCAGGTCTTCCTGGATAAGTTCTGTTATCGTCACCGTATCAATCGAAACTCGCAACCACTAAAACTTGGCGCTGAGCTTGCATGAACACCATTATTTATCCACAGATTTTCACAGATTAACGCAGATGACCAAAACATAAATCTGCGGAAATCTGCGTAATCTGCGGATCAAAAATCTGGCTTGAACAGCCGCCGATTTTCAGCAGAAGAAAGAAGGTTCCATGAACGGCTGGCTACTCCGCTTCACCAACACTATCATTCTCGCTCTCATCACCCTGCTCACCCTCACCGGCCTGTACGGCCTGATGTGGCCCCTGCCGTCATTGCTGTTTGAAATTCATCGCGGCGCGGGTTGGGCGCTCATTGCCCTCATTCCGTGGAAGAGCCTCATCGCTGTACGCTCGCTCCGGCGCGGCCTGGATCGCCGCTTCGACCGCAGTCTCGTCATCGTCGTTTCTCTCGTTCTGGCAACGCTCGTCGTAACTGTCCTCACCTTCGGGTTAATGTGGGCCTGGCGCGTCGGCCCCGACATATTGTGGCTTGGCGCTTACGGCGACGCGGTGATCTCCTGGCACTGGATGCTGGCGCTGGGACTCTTGATACCACTTGCCATTCACGTTTGGCGACGCTGGCCCCGCCCGAAGCCGGTTGACTTTGCCTCACGCCGTAGCGCGCTCCGGTTTTTGGTTCTGGGGGGAGCCGCCGTGGCCGCCTGGGGCGTGGCTGGAGCAATTTCCCGCGCGCGGCAGAACGCGGAGTCGCCGCGAAGTTCCACCGGCTCGCGTGAAGAAGGGTCGTTCACCGGGCTGGGGTATCCAGTAACAAACACTGTTGGTCAGGGCCAGATCGTCCTCAACCCCGACACGTGGCGGTTGACCGTCGGCGGCGCGGTCAACGCTCCTCTGTCTTTGACTTACGCAGACATGCTTGCCTGGCCACCTTCCGAACTGACTGCGACGCTCGACTGCACCAGCGGCTGGTACACCACTCAAGTCTGGCAGGGCGTGCCGCTCGCCGATTTGCTGGCCCAGGCCGGTCTGCACCCGGAGGCAGTCGGTATTCTGTTGAAAGACGTTTCGGGATACCCGGCCCTCCTGACAATGGCCGAGGCTGGAGAGGTGTTGCTAGCCACCCACGTCGGCGGCCAAACCTTTGATCACTGGCACGGCTTCCCTCTGCGGGCCGTCGTGCCCTCACGGCGAGGCTGGCAGTGGGTCAAGTGGTTGACTGAGATTGAGGTGCTGGCTTCTCTTTGATCCGAAGCTTCAACGCCTGTTCGCTCATCCACCAGAAGAACAACATGCCGCTCAGGTCGCTGAACAGGTCGGCAAAGTCGGCGGTGCGAACGGGCGAGAAGAATTGTGCGCCTTCTTCCAGCACAGCGATGAGGAAGGGGATAAGCACAGCCAGTGGCACAAACTTGATTTTGGCCGAACGGCCCAGCCACAGGTTGAGCCAAAAGGTGACAGCGCCAAACAGGACGAAGTGCAGAATCTTGTCCATCGGCGCTTTGAGCAGGCTGGCGTCCGGCAAAATGGAAAGATAGGCCATCTCACTGATCACGATAACAACCGCCACTTGTATCCAGAGCAACCAGCGCCAGTCGGGCCGGTTCAAGGCAAAGAGGCCGTAGCAGGCCGCCCCGGCCCCCAACCCCACCACCGCCCCGCCCAAAATATCCGAAAAGTAGTGAACGCCAAGATAGACCCGGCTAAAGGCGATCAGGCCCGCCCCGATCAGAGTCGGCAACCACACCCGCCAGCGGCGATAGCTCAACATCAGCACGGCGGCAACGGCAAACGCGGCGGCGGCGTGGCCGCTTGGGAATGAGGGAAAGTTCGGCGTGGGGATGACGGCCCGAACGTCAACCGGGCGCGGGCGCAGAGCCAGAAATTGAAAGGCAAGTGTGAACACTTCGCCAACCAGCAACGCCGCCAAAACAGCAAGCCCAGCCCGACGTTGCTTGGCAACAATCAACAGCACGCCAATCGCCGGAAGCAAGGCCAGCCCGGCGTAGGTGATGATCACCATGATTGCGTCGAGAATCGGATTGGCAAGTGTTTGGTTGAAGAAGATCAGCAGCGTGTCATCCATCCGGGCTGTTTCGTAATTGAGGTTGTTCTTAACTGGAACACAGATAAACCAAATTGGATCAGCGAAAATCTGCGTATTATCCGCGTTCATCCGCGTTCCCGGCTTAGCCCATGCAGTTATGCTATTCCAGCAGACTGCATCCGGTCGAGCTTGCCTCCCCAAATCTGCCAGCTCAAATCTGCAACGGGCGCGGCCATGAGCAAGAGGGCGACGATGAACAGGGGCCAATTAAACCACGTCGGCAACACATTCCGAACGGCTTCCTCGCCAGCGCCCGCAACTCGAATCGTGTCGGCCATAAAAATATAGAGCGCCAAAATTACGCCAACCAGATTCAACCAGCGCGTCAGCCGCCCCGGCCAAAGCGGACGCTCGGGCCGATCAAATTGGGCGATGAGAGTGCCGCCGACGATGAGCAGAACCGAAACTAGCACCGGGGCCAACACCGGCCCCCACCAGGGCAAAGGCAACAAGAAGAGAACGTCCCAATCCAGCAAAGACTTCGGCCAGCCACTCATTGGAACGAGAAAGATGTAATAGAAAATGTCCCAGGCGCCGAAGGCGATCATGGAATAGGCCAAACGACTGCGCCACGTTCCCCCGGCCAGCCAGCCTACAGTGAGCAACATGACCAGGGTGGCCGCTTCGCGCACCAGTTCGACTTGCCCCAGGCCAACCGACACCGGCAGAGGGTTAGGTTGATAAGGGATGATTCGATTCAGCATGACCCGCAGATACAACACCGCCGCCGCTTCGACCCAGGCCATGGCCGCCGCAAAGAAGACGACGGCAAGCCAGCGATTAAATTCGTTCCTGTTCGCCATGCTACTCCTTGACAATTTGAGTGTGAAGATAGGATGTTCCCCATCTCAGCGCGGCCCCAACGTAAGCGCCGACGAAGGCCGGGATGAGGGCAATGAGGGCCTGAAGCGAATTGCCGAAGCTGGGCGGCGGACAATCGAGGCCGGGATGGCACGGCGGCACGTAACCAATTGTCACGCCGATCAAGCTGGCGAAGAACACGCTTCCGCCGATGATGAGCGCCCACTGCCAGGCCTGCCGGGGCAGGAGAAAGCCAAAGATAAACACCGACGGCAACATCAGGATCAGCGCCGCCCAGACTTCGTCGTTGTGCTGATCAACATAGCCAATTAGCGCCGCTATCACAATCGCCGAAATGTAGGGCGCGATGGCGGCGATGAGTTTGTGACGGGCCTTGACCGAAAAGAACAGGCCCAGCGCGGCGACGAGGACTGTGATCAGGAAGAGAGTGAGGAAGGGCAAGCTTTCTTTGGAATTGGCGTTCATGAAGGTCAGTTTCTGTCAACGAATATTGAACCGCTTCGCGTAAACGAATGGATCGCGCTCATCCAGCAAGGCGAGCGCGCTGACGAAAACAAGATAGCGAGAAGGTTGAGCTTGCATAGATCATTCTCCTTCGAGTGAGTTGAGAGGCATCAACATGTAGGCGATAATGATATCAGTTTTCATGGTGGCTCCTTTGTAGGGCAAATTGACGATTTGCCCTACGTTGAAGCCCATCTTACAGAAACCGCCTTGCTCATTCTACCCTTTAGCGTCACAAGCCTGAGCACCTGAGTGCTTGACACATCCCGGCCTTGAAGTACCCTTGAACCCATGCTCAACCTCCTCCTCGTCGAAGACAACGAAAAACTCCGCGCCGCCCTGAAAGCCGGGCTGGAAGGTGAGGCCGTGCACATCGCCCACGACTGCGACTCAGGCGAAGAGGCGCTGGCCCACTGCCTCGCCGAGCCACCCGACGTGATTTTGATGGACGTTCAACTGGCCGGGGAGAAGAACGGCATCCAGGCCGCCGTCGCCATCCGCCGCGAGTTCCCGCGTCTGCCCGTCGTCTTCTACTCCATCCAGGACGACGACAGCTACTACCGCGACTTCCAACGCTCCGGCATCCTCAGCCATTATGCCTACGTTCGCAAATCCAACTACCTCTTGCCGCAAATGATCGTGCCGCTTTTGAAAGATGCCGCCGCCGGGCGCAGTTTCATTGACCCGGAGATCGAGTCGCGGGTGCAGGAGGTTCGTCACAAAGACGAGCAATCGCCGATGGCCTTGTTGGAGCCGAACGAGCAGGCGGTGGCTCGCATGTTGGCCCAGGGCATGACCAACGAGCAGATCGCGGCCCGGCTTGGCTTCCGCGACAAGCGCACCATCAGCCGCACCAACGGCCAAATTTACGCAACCTGGGGTTTGGCCGACAGCGCCACCGACGAAAAGGTGGCCCGCACCCGCGCCGCCGTCATCGCCCGCGAGGGGCGGTTGATTGTTTGGGATGCTGAGGGTGTGGCGAGGGTGATGAATGAGAAGAAGGAGTGGGTGGTGTGGGAATGACCAACAACTTCCTCCTCGACTGGGCCTTGATGGCCGTCTCGCTCTTCAACACCATCCTCCCGCTCTGGCTGGGCCTCACGGTTCTGCTCAACGCCGAACGCCGCAATTGGAGCATCTGGCTGGCCGGTTGCGGCATGATTTTAGCCAGCGCCTTCTTCATCAGCCACTCGGCTATTCTCAGCAACGGCCTCAACAACATCAGCCGCGGCGCAGACTTCTGGTGGCATGTCGGTGGGGTTCCCGTCATCACCCTGCCCTTTATCTGGTATCTGGTTGTGCTCGACTACACCGGCGTGTGGAAGACCAAACAGCAACAGGCTTCGTTCATCGTCACCGTTGCTGTCGCCATTCTCCTCATCGGCCTCGACTTGTTCGCCAACCCCCTGCCCTCCTTCGATCAAGTCGCCCGCTCCGATCTCTCGGCCACCCCCGAAGTTGGCGGCCTCCCCCTCCTCATCCTCATCTACCCGCTCTACATCATGCTCTGCACCGGCCTCTCACTCGCCGCTCTGCGCCGCCCGAGTCCCTCCGAACGCATGATGGGCGACCTCGCTCGCCGCCGCGCCCGCCCCTGGCTCATCACAACATCCATTGTTCTTTTGCTAGTCACTCTGCTCGTCGCCTGGGTGATGGTCTGGGCCATTCAAACCATCCGCTTCAGTTTCGAGCCTGTCATTCTCACCATCGGCGGCTTCGACCTTGTGATCGAAACGCTCATTGGCTTCGCCATCATCTGCATCGGCCAGGCCGTCGTCGCCTACGAAGTCTTCACCGGCAAGACCCTGCCTCGCGGCGGCCTGCTTCGCCAGTGGCGCAACGGCATCATCCTGGCTGCCGGTTACGGCGCCGTCATCAGTTGGAGCTTCACCCTCGAACTGCGCCCCATCTACAGCCTGCTCCTCACCGCCGTGCTCATGACCGTCTTTTATGGCCTATTCAGTTGGCGCTCCTTCGCCGAACGCGAGCGTTACATCAATCACCTGCGCCCGTTCGTCGCCAGCCAGCGCCTCTACGACAACTTGCTCGAACGATCCGACTCGCAAATGGACACGGCGACTCCGTTTTACGCGCTGTGCAGTGACGTGCTTGGGACTCGTCAGGCCCATTTGATTCCGATTGGGACTCTGGCCCCGCTGGTGAAGCCGATGAGTTTTCCATCGGGGCAACCGCCGCCCGCGACAACGGCCTTGTTCTCCAAATTCACCTCTCCGCAACTCGTGGGCCTGCCGCTGAACGCGGCTGAACACGACGGCCTGCTGTGGGCCGTGCCGCTGTGGAGCGAGCGCGGACTGGTTGGCGTTTTACTATTGGGCGAAAAAGTGGACGGCGATTTATACACGCAAGAGGAAATCGAAATCGCCCGCGCCAGCGGCGAGCGGCTGATTGACACCCAGGCCAGCGCCGAACTGGCGCGGCGGCTCATGGGCTTGCAACGCCAGCGCCTGGCCGAGAGCCAATTGCTTGACCGCCGCGCCCGGCGCATCATTCACGACGACGTTCTGCCCTCGCTTCACGCCGCAACGTTGAAGCTTAATGACTCAAATGAAAACCCGCTCGTAGCCCGCGTCCTCGCGGGCGATTCGGCCAACCGCGAGGACGCGGTTGGAGAGCGTTTTCCGGCAGGCGTTAAGACTTCCGAAGTCTTGACGTTGCTCACCGACGCCCATCACCAACTGTCCGACCTTCTGCGCGAGATGCCCGCCGCCGCCGCGCCCGAAGTTGCCCGGCTTGGCCTGATCGGCGCGCTGAGACAGACGGTGAACGAAGAACTGAAAGACGCCTTCGATGAGGTCATCTGGAACATCGAACCTGAAGCCGAAGGCAAAGCCCGCGATCTCCCGCCCCTCACTGCCGAAGTGATCTTCTACGCCGCTCGTGAGGCAATTCGCAACGCGGCCCGCTATGGCCGCGCCGACTCGACTCGGCCTTTGCACCTTCGCCTCACGCTGAACGATTCAACGCTGGTGATTGAAGACGACGGCATTGGCCTCGAAGCTTCGCAAGGAGTCAATCGTGGCAGTGGGCAGGGGCTGGCCCTGCATAGCACGATGATGGCCGTGGTCGGCGGTTCGCTGGCGGTGGAGAGCGCGGCGGGCGAATTCACTCGTGTGTCGTTGGCGTTGCCGAAGAGCGGCCTCCCCGTGCTGTCAACGGATTAATCGGTAGATCGCTAAGCGTCCTGAGCGGAGCGCGGTGTTGTTTCCGCGCGCAGTCGAAGGACGCGGCCCCTTAGGCTATGCTCAGGGTAAGTCTCGCGCCAGCACCGCACCCTTCGACTACAGCCCGCGAACAGCACGCGGGCCTCCGCTCAGGGTGCTACCTTTTCGTGAAATGCTGAGGGTGAACGGATTCGATCCGCCTATTCCGAAGATTCGTGATCTCCCTCCGCCTCCTCTCCCCGCCACTCCGCCAGCTTCTTCCTCACCTTCTTCGCATATTGGTCTTCAATCTCCTCAAGGATTTTAAGCGCAGCTTCAGCATGAGCTTTAGCCTTCTCTTGTTCGCCCAAATTATATAGTGCGAGACTCATATCTCCCGTTTCGAGTAAAATTTTAGGGTTAAAGTTGAATTAGGTGAGTTATGCTGGGGTATATGATACCCCAGCTCCCCATAACCTCGACCCGAATAGATGACATTCCGTTATTGATCGGCATGCTGATTCAAATGGG